>JBCCLG010000004.1:0-31913 GCA_039027015.1 Acidobacteriota bacterium
GATCATCGAAGGGGCCTTTGAACTGTCGGAAGCGACGATCATTACTCGCACATCGGCTGCTGTCCGCGTCGTCGCCGCGCCTTACCGGAGGAGCGTGCGTCTCGTCGGTCCGGGGCCAGTCCCAGCCACGCCGCCGCGCGAAGGACGGGCGTGGCGAAAGGAGATCCGGTAGCGAGCGTGCGCTTCACGAGAGTGTCCCCCCGTTTGGGCCTCGGAGCTAGCTGAGTAGCCGGAGACCGAGGCTCGCGCTCGGAGATCCGAGGCGGATCAGCTCGCCGGACGCTTCGGAGCGCCCGGCGAGAGGACCGGAGACCGGATCAATTCCTCCAGTCGCCCGGGCAGACCAGCATCGGGATGCGAGCGTAGACGTTGATGCCGGTCGTATTTCTCAACGCTGAGACCAGCATCTCATAATTTTCGTTGAACTGGCAGCTGCGCGGACTGAGATCGAGGACCGCCTCGCGGATCTGGTTGGCGAGGCGCTTCTCGCGCTCGGTCTGCGGTCTGCTGAAGCTGGTCTGCGTGCCGTCGTCGCCCTCATCGTTGGCTCCCGGGTTCTTGCTCACCGAGCTTTCGGTGTGGATGGCCGTAGTGAACTCGTCGATCACCTCACACCGGCCGCCGCACCCCCCCTGGATGGGATCGGGGTCGCTCTCGCCGCTGATCGGCACCTCGTTTCCGAAGAGCGAGGCCGAGCTTTGAAGGAAGGTCACGAAAGCGAAGGTCGTGCCGTTACGCGAGCAGACGGTTTGAGTATCCAGCGTGGTGTCTCCATCATCGTCGCCCGCTCCGCTGCCGTCGTCGTCCGCCAGTTCCTCGAGGGTGAAGTTGAGCGGCTCGAACATCGAGAAGATCAGCAGGCCGGAGAGCACGAAGGCCTCACCCGTAGACCGAAACTCCGCCGGGAAGGTCATCACCCAGCCCGGCTTGCTGGCCGGCGAGTCGAGCAGGAGGTTGAGCTCCGGCACGGCCTCGATAGCCGCGCTGTCTCCGCCGCCGTCGGTGAAGGTTCCGAAGGTGTCGTCCCACGGGAAGCGCACCATGCGGTCGATGGTGAGGGGCAGATCGACGTCGCCGGCCGCGTAATCCTCGTCTACGCCCACGATGAAGAAGCCGAGGTCGCCGTTCTCCTCCCAGAGGTCTTCGCGATCGCCGGTAGCGAGGGTAAAGCCGTAAAACTCCTGCTCGGGGATCTTGAAAAGGGAGGGCGGATAGTAGATCGGGCCGTCGACCTCGAAGATCACGAAGGGGTCCCAGGCCGGATGAATGATCCGGTCCTTGTAGAACTTCCGCTCCGAGTCGTCGGGTACCGGGTTGCCGTCGTCGTCGAGGTCCTCCCAGCCGAGGATCTTGGCGTCGCCGATCTGAACCTCGCGGATTGCCGGCACCTGACCGCTGGAGGTCCGGGCATCGAGGTCGATCTTGTAGAGCAGGCCCTCGGTGGTTCCGAAATAGACGCGGTCAAGAACGCCGTCGCTATCGATGTCAAGACCCGCGACGTCGGTCGGCACAGCGCCGACGACGTGCCTCTTGTAGAGCACCTCGCCCAGCTCGATATCGATGAAGTAGATCGCGTTGCCGAGCACCGGAGCATTCTTGTGCTGCGGGTCCATACCGCCGCCCACGATGGCCACCCAGCGGGTCTCGAGATCGGCGCGCCGCGCCGGATCGTTGGACTCCGGATCACAGGCGGTGCCGTTCTTCCTGCACACCCTTACCTGCCCGACCAGCGGGGTGGACCAGGTGTCGCCCAGATCGTGGAAGCCGTTGATGTCCTCATCCAGGGGATAGAGGGTGTTGTCCACCTCGATCATGTCCTGGAAGGTCCAGAGCTCCAGAGGGAAGGTCACGGACTCGCCCGCCAGGGTCTCGCAGCCGGGAACCGGCTCCTGGAGGCCGGTTTCGGAGTCGACGCTGAGACATTGAGGCAGGAAGCGGCCGGGGGTTTCCGGCACGTAGGGGGCGAACTCCGAAGAGCCCGGCACCATCGGATCCGGCGTCGTGATGTCGAGGGCGTAATAGCCGCCGCCGACGCCCAAAACGTCGTTGGCCTCCTCGAAGACGTCGCCCGACTCCCGGGTGCCGCCGATCAAGATCGAGCGCCACTCGCGATGGTTGACCGAATATTCGCCGAAATCGTCGGGCACCGGATCGATGAATACATCGGCCGCCTTGGGGGTGCCGTCCATCGAGAAGATGTGCTTATCGCCGGGCTGAAGGTCGCCGCTATTGACCTGGTCGCGGACCACGGGCATCACCATGCGGGGCATGTATGAGAAGAGCTCGTAGCCCGAGCCGTCGGTGAAGACGTCGATATCGGGACCGCTCGGCTGGTCGATCGCGATGTACTTGCCGGCGTCGAAAAAGTGCAGCTGGCCGTCGTTGGTCGCGGTGGTCAGCATGCGGCGACGCCAGGTGGTGCGCCGGGCGAATTCGCGATAGCCGCGGTCCCGCATCTCGGCCGCCGAGGCAAATTCTTCGGCGGGCACGCAGCTGGTGGGCGTTCCGGGCTCGAGCGGAACGCCGCAGAGATCCTGCCGGAAGAAATCGAAATCGTTGGCCGCGGCGGTCACCTGCGGGTTGGCGTGGAAGACGTCGCCCAGAACGTAAGTGCAGGGCTCTGAGTTGTCCCGCGGGTCGCCGGTGCACTGAATTTCTTCGCCGTTTTCATCCTGGATCGAGCGCTGCTTTTTGCGCACCAGCTCGCCGACGGCGAACTGCATCTGGTCGTCGAGGTTCTGCTCGGCCACCGTGCAGTCGTCGACCATCGGATCGCACCCGTAGTAGTCCTCAAGGTCGTCCACCAGAACCAGCACGTCCGCGAGATCGAGGCGGAAAGGAGCGCCATCCGGGTCGTCGAAGGCGTTGGGCCACAGCAGGCGCAGGGGCTGGGTGCGGTCGCTGGTCGGGTTGGCCATGCCGTAGAAGATCCTGCGGTGCTGGGCCGCCTGGGCGTCGCTCTCGTCCGCGTCGGCGGTCAGATCATCGTCCTGACCGACCTGGATGCCGAAGCGCTGGGCCGGCGGCAGGCTGTCGTCGGCGATATCGTCGGCGCTCGGCGCCTGATCGAGGATTTTTTCCGCCACGTCGTAGAGATGGCAGCCCGACTGGAGGTCTGCGGTGCACTCGCGGGAGACGTCCGGCTGCAGGTTGTCGGTCAGCGGCAGGGGCTGGCGGAAAACGTCGACTCGGCCAGGCCAGAAGCCGGTGCCGGGAATCGGCGTGAAGCTGGTGAGGTAGATCTTGTCCGCGGCGGAGCTCTGCACGGCGGGAATGGACGCCGAGGCAAAGGAGCGCCGCTCGGCCTTGACCGACGAAAAGAGGGCCAGAAGCTCGCGCACCAGCTCATCCTTATTCTTGGGCAGGATCGGCTCGCCGGTGCCGCCCTGCTCCGCCATGCACTGGAGGGCGTTATCGCCCTCGAGCTCCGGCAGGCCGAAGCCGACCACGAAGGTGCGGATTCCAGGGCCGTCGAGCAGTTCCGCGGCGGTATCGCACGCAGGATAGTTGTCGCCTCGCTGCGGGATATCGCAGGTCTCGTCGCCGTCCGTGATCATCAGGACGAACTTCTCTCGGCACAGCCAGTTGAGGTCAAAAACGGCGGCGTATTGACACCAGCCCACCGGGTTCTCCCCCGGATCGAGGTCGCATGAGCCGTCCGGGTTGGGGCCGAGATACCACTCGCGAAAATCCCTCAGGGCGCGGTTGAGCGGCGTCATGCCGCTGGCGAGGATCGGTCTTTCCTCGGAGTCCTTGAGCGTCAGCCGGCGACGGCGGTTGGACTCGTTGAGCTCGTATTCGTCGTTGAAATAAACCGCGGTCCGGAAGTCGGGAATCTCGCCGGTTGGAACCAGCGGGGTCACGGAGGTGGTGGGGTCCGCGCCGTCCGCCACGCGCCAGGCGTTGGGCGCGAGGTGACGACGGATGATGTCGACGTTGCGGCTGTCCCAGTCGAGGGGCACCATATCGCCGTAATCCATGAAGGAGACGCGGTTGCGAGCCTCGTCATAGTAGAAGTTGTCGTCGTTCTCGAGACCCACGAAGTTGGTGCCGTCAACGTTGTTATTGCCTCGATCGTCGAAGCGCCACTCCCACTTATGGGGATAGTCCCACCAGGCGTCGTCATCCGGGAAGTTGACAAAGTCGTCGTAGGGATCCTGCAGGTAGAAGAGGTCGTTGTTGGGCTCGAGGCCGCGGTCGAAGCACGCGGTGCCGCGGGTTTCGTTGATGATCCGGTTATAGACCGTCGAGTTGCGCTGGAAATACGTGGTCGGATTGTTGCGGCGCTCGAGTACGCCGTTGGTCTCGCTGTACTCGCCGACCTTGTCGTAATAGACGTTCATGTTGTAGATCAGCTGGGTCCGGCCACTGCTGTTACAGGCAGCGTTGGTGCACTTGTGGAGGTCCAGCTGGATACCGAAAACGTCGTCCAGGTAGCCGTAGGAGACCGGACTGCCCAGGTTGAAGCCGAGGTATTCGTAGTCGATTCGGTAGACGATCCCCGTGGTGTCGCGAATGTAGAGCCGCGTTTCGATGTCTGCGGTGCGGCCGAGACGCGGGATGCGCTTAAAGCGCTCGAGCTCCCAAATGTCATTGACGTCCGCGGGCTCTTCGGGGGTGCAGCCGATCCAGTGATCGTCATCGAAGCCCTCCTCACCGCGCTGCTCATCAAAGGACGTGTTGCAGTTCCACTGATTGGCGGCAAAGAGGTTATCGTCGTTGGTGTTGCCGTTGTCGTCATAGGACGCGCCGGTGCCGAAGACCTCGACCGCTCCGGACATGGGCCAATCAAAGCCCTGGAGCTGCTCGCTCGCGGGCAACAGCTGATTGAACGTGAGCTGCGGGGTCAACCCGTCAAGCTGGGTGCTGCGCACCTTCTTGGCGTAGTGCTTGAAGACCAGCCCAGAATCGTCCTGCTCATAGGTGGCGAAGCCGAAATTCACGTCTTCGATCTCGCCGAGCACCTCATAGAGAGCCTGCTTGGCCTGAAAGAACTTCGAGGTCGGGTCGTCGGCGCCCAGGGGGGCCAGGCAGCCACCCTGAGGGCACAGGGGCTGTTCGCAGCGCCAGCCGTAGACGCTGCAGCCCGGGGCGCCGCCTGAAGGCTGCGGTTGACGGACGAAGCGGACCGCATCGGCGGTGATCGCCTGGGGGCTGCCGTTAGCCCTGACGTTGTCCTTGCCGACCTCGTCACCGGTCGTCGCGTTGTCGACCCGCACGGTGGCGTTCACCTGCCCCGAGGGACCCATCTGAAAGTCGAAGGTTCCGATGTAGTTGAACTGGCTGTCGATGTCCGCCGAGAACATGTCGACTTCCTGGTAGCTCACGCCTCCGGCATGGGTCACCCCCACCCGAGCGTCGACCGCCTCGTCGTTCTGAATGATGCGGTGCCACTGCAGGAAGACGTGGTATTCGCCGGCCTCGGGGAGGGTCGTCTCGTAGGTGATTGCGCCCACGTCACCTTCGCCCACATAGGCGAAGTCGTCGCCGATCATGGTCGTATAGAGGTTCAGGTTGCGGGTCCAGATCGCGGCGTCGCCTTCGAGAAGGGCCGCGTCGTTATCCACGGTGATCTCGATGAAATCCGCGCTGTTGACTTCCTGGTCGTATTCGATGCATCCCCAGTTGGGGCACACCTGTGCGCAGGTCGGGTCATCCAGCGGACACACCGAGGTACAGACGCCGTCCCACGGGTCGATATCCGACGCGGCGTCGAGGGCGCTGCACGGCGCGGTGCGATGCATGGACCCCGAGTTGTCCATCACGACAAGGACATAGGGGGAGGCCGCGGTATCGCGCAAAAGCTCTCTGTCGTCAGCTATCGAAGGAGACGAATATGCCAGAGATAGAATTAATGACGAGACGAGGACACAGCAAATCGGACGGAGCATCGTTAGAACTCCCCATGAGCTCAGTTGACAGATCGCCCCTGGGCGGGGGCTCGAGGCCCTCTCCGCAAGGAGAGAGGCTTCGAAAAAAACTCAGGATCGAGGTCAGTCGATCGATTTCAAGGCCAGCTCAGGCGTGATTCGGACGGGCCTGAGAGTCAAAGCAAGGCGAAAGGAGATGGAAACAAGGATTGAGGAAAATAAATATTTCTATTGTCTACTAAGAGAGCGGCAGGGGCGATTGCTCCGCGGGCTGCGGAGTGAGAAGGGGCGCGTCCGCGCATTGGCGGAATGAGGGCCCCTTTTTTTTCGACGCCGACTCTCGAATCTAATCGAACGAGGCGGTTCTCGGGTCTAGTCTGGGTCTTAAAGAGTGTTGTTGAGGGTGCTGACCGCGGGGCCGGCGAAATCGTCGCAGAAGTTATTCCCGGTGGAGGAGTCGATTCCCGCGCGCTCCACGTTGATCATGGCCTCCGCCTGCAGGGCGCCCATCGGGCTGTAGTAAAAGCCGTTGGTGATGTGCTTTTGGCCGAGCAGGGAGCGGTCGAGATCGTCGCAGGTCGGCGTGCTCTGGTAGTCACCGCGCCAAGCGGTTCTCTGGGAGCGCGTCAGGGTGTAGAAGAATCCGGCGTAGAAGCGGTCGGACGCGCCCTCGTTTGCCTTGGAGTAGGGCATTTCTTCAACGGTGACCGGCAGCAGACCGGTGCTCTTGACGTCGAAGCCAAGGCGGTAGAACTCCTTGCTCGTGCTCACGCCACCGCCGCCCGCTCCGCCGCCGGACTGATCGGGAAGGAAGAAGGTTGAGTCGTCGGCGGCCCCGAAGTAGGAGGGGATCACCACGTCGACGCCCTGGGTGTCGTTGGCTACCAAGAGCTGCGAGATCTGAGTGGTCAAGCCGGCTTCGGCGGCAAAGTGGGTTTCGGTGATCACCCATTCGTTGGCGCCGAGCAGCATTTCTGTTTCGGTGACGACCGCCAGGGAGAGGCCGATGATGGTCAGGACGCTCAGCGCGACCAGGGCGAGCAGGAACATGGAGCCTCGCTCGTCGGAGCGGCGGCTTTTCAGCGGCTGATTCATTTGAGGTTCCTCATCTCTACGACGGTCTGAAGGTAAGCCCGCTGGAAGTTGCGCTGGCCCACGCGATCGGCGTCCGCGTCACTGTTGTAGTTGTATTGGGTTCCGGCCACCGTGAAGGACGTGCGGCGGTCGACGTCTTCGATGACTCCCAGAACGGGCTTCCAGGATTCGTAGTTCGGCCGCGAGGCCTGGCCGACCGTGGTCAGCCGCAGGTAGTGAAAGTCGAGTTCGGGGTTGAACCATCGCGCCGGATCCAGGGCCGCAAGCTGCGGCGGATCGAGGAGCACGTCCCCGGCGTTGTTGAAGAGCACCTCGTCGTCGGTGCCGCCGTTATCGGTGATCGAAGCGAATCCCGCGGCGCCGACGCTGGCGCTGGTCTCGATGCCGACGGCGATCTGGAGATCCAGAATGTTCTGGACGATATCCACGGTCTCGATCAGCTGGTCGGAACCCGGAACGTATTCCGCGCGGGTGAGCACCGGCATCAAGCGAGAGGTCCTGTCGCCGGGTATTTCCCAGGCGGCCCGCACGTAGAACCTGAACTCCTCGAGTAGGCCGATGGACTGAACCTGTTTGGGAATCGGCAGAAACGCGCGGTTAGCTCCGCTGGGCAGATCGACCTGAATGCTGCCGGCGTCGGCCTGCAGGTTATTGCCCATGCTGAGGTTGCCGAGGGCGGTGCCGACCGTTCCGCTGGAGTCGTCGAGCTTCACCCGGACCGTGATGCACTGGCCGTTCCCGGGATGGCTGTCCGCGGGCCACGCCGACGGCGCTGGCGCCGAGGAGCAGGCCGCCAGCGGCAGGAGGGTACCGCTGCTGTTGGCCCACTCCACCGCAAAGTAGGCGTCGGGATTACCCAAGTCGCGAACCAGGAACGCCACCGGGACGCCTCGGTCGCCGGCCTCGCGAAGCTTCTCGCGCAGAGGGTCAAGCGGCTGGGGGTAGTTCCCCGCCACGACGTTGGGGATCTCGACCGTGGCTCCGGCGCCACCGATCGCGTTGCCGCCGGAGGCGCCGACCCAATTTTGCACGGACACCGGGTCGCTGAGGTAGTAAACCGGCGTGGTGAAGACGCCGCGGACGATCAGCATGTCGCTGCCCGGAATCACGATGTGCTCCGTGCCGTCGCTGAGGCCCTCGGGAATGGTGATGCCTTCCGCCGTATTGTTGCGCACCGAAACGGCGAATCCGTTGGTCGGGAAGGATCCCAGGGTGTCGTAGGTCACCGGGTCGTTGGGCGCCGCGAGGTCATCGGGTACGCGGGTCGTCCAGGTGATAGGCAGTCCGCCGGAACCCGCCATACGGAGGTATCGGGTCATTTCGTGCTGCGCCACGCGGAGCGATTGCTGCATCGCGGCCTGCTCGGTTTGGGCTCTAGCCAGCATGCCGGAGCGGCTGAAGACCAGCGAGAGGCCGGTCAGGAGAATGCCCATCATCGCGATGACCACCAGCATCTCGACGAGCGAGAAGGCGCGTGAGCTTCGGGAGCCGCGGTCGCCGGCGTTGCCTCGTGAAGAATTTAGAATCATGTCGAAATCTCGGTCGAGGACTGATCAGAAGGCTTTGTAGTGGCCGAGCGCCATCAGAGCGCCGGGACCCGTGGGATGCGCCGAAATCGCCGAGCGCACGATCACCCGGACTTCGCGGATATCGGGAGGATTACTCGGATTCCACTCGATCGGGTTGTCGAAGAGCCTCTGATTGCCGAGGCTGACCAAGCCGCTCTGGGAGTCCACGTCGATGGTGCCCTTGTGGACGTCGGCGAAGTGATAGTTGTAGATGAAAATATCTCGCAGCCAGAGCACCTCGCCGTCGGCGGCGTCGGCGTCGGTGCTGTTGGTCCACGCTTCATCGCCCAGGAAGGCGTCGCCCTTGGTGACGCCGTCTTTGGGCCCGAGGTTCCAGAAGGTGGTGGGCAGAGCGGTGTACTGATTGCCGACGTAGCTGGCAGGAATTTGCCTGGCCCTCTCCTTGAACCGGGCGCTCGCTCCGGTGTCGTCGTCAAGATCTAGCTGATCGAGTTCGGCACCGGTCAAAAAGCTGGTGTTGAAGTCGCTGTTGTTGAGGCTGGTTTGGTTGATGGCCTCGATGCTGCTGTTGAGGAAGCCAGCCATCCGGCTCGATTCAGCGCCGCGCTTGTTGCTCAGAATAGCCCTCGAGAAGAGAGGAACGATTCCGATGAAGATCACCGCCAGGATCGCGGTGGCGATCAGCAGCTCGAGGAGCGACAGACCGGCCTGAAGTCGGCGGCGACGGCGGCTGGAGTTATAGAACTGAATGAGCATGGGATGTGACTTCCGTAATTTTTAGTACCAAACCCAGAGATTTTTACCGCTGGCGCTACCGATCGTTTCCGGAAAGAACTCCTGGGCAGGGGCGCCCGAAGGACGATCGCCGCTCGCCAGGAATTTACGAATGATGGGGGAGCCCGCGCGGCTCAGGAAGGCCACCTCGAGCACGTTCCGCGTGCGATCCCCGTTGGACGCCGAGAAGCGGAAGGCCCCCATATCCTCGACGGTTCCCGTGGCGTTGAAGACCAGCTCGTCCCCGGGAAAGGTATTGCTGCTCGGGCCTTGGATCACGTCTTCATCATGCCCCCAGGAGAAAACCTGAGGACGGCTTTTGGGCAGCACCAGGCTGCTGAGCTCCTCGTCGTTGCCGAAGGCGTCGGTCACGGTCATGATCATGAACTCCTGCCTGACGCCGTCCGGGTTGAAGGCCGAAACGGTGCCGCCTTCGACATTCTCGATGGAGACCCGGACCTCGCGGTGCATGCGAATCGCCGTGATGCGCGCCTTGTTCAAGAACCCCACGATCTCCGTGGAGGCCGAGGTGAGCTGCAGCCTGGGTCGCGATTGGTTGTACGCGTACAGGGAGATGGTGGCCAGCAGGCTAATGATCGCCGTCACCACGATGATTTCCATCGCCGTGAAGCCACGCTGGGTGGAGGTTCGCTGATTCTTGAGGGGCATCCGTTGCATCGCTCTGTCTCCTAAAGCAGATCTCGTACCAACGTCGGAGCCTTATCCGCTGCCTGGCTAAACTACTATGAAATCAGTCTTTATGCGGCCTTGAGAGCGCCGGGCTGAAAGAGTTGCTCACGGTCTTTGCTACGATCGGTAACAGATCTGCCAGGCTCCGGGCGCCTATTCTTCGGCTGATTCGTCCCGCAGCCGGGACTTGAGACCTATTCTCTGTCCGCACGAAAGAGGCCGGCGCGCAGGTGCGCCGGCCTCTTTCCTTTTCAGCCCGCGGCCCGGTCAGGCCGCTCTTATGGAGCCCGCGAGGGGCCCACCGCGCGCCGTATCAGGGTCCCCGCCAGTCGCCGGGGCAGACCAGCATCGGGATCTTGGCGTAGACGTTCAGGCCGGTCGTGCTGCGCAGGGCCGAGACCACGATCTCGTAGTTCTCGTTGAACTGGCACGAGCGCGGCGACTGCTCCAGGATCGCTTCCCGGAGAGCGTTCGCCAACTCCTCGTCGACCGTAGTTCCGCTGTTATCGCCCAGGCTACCGGCTCCGGTGTCCTGGCCGCTTGGCGGGTTCTTGCTGACCGAACGATCCGTGTGGATAGCGGTCGTAAACTCCTCGATCACCTCACAGCGGCCGCCGCAGTTCCCAAGATCCGCGAACGAAGAGGCGTTCTGCAGGGAAACCACGAAGGAGTAGGTCACGCCGTCTCGAGCGCACACGGCATCGCAATCGTCGCTGCCGTCACCCGCGTTCTCGAAGGCTACCGTCGTGGGGTCGAAGACCGAGAAGACCAGGATGCCGCCAAACGCGAAGGCCGGGTTGGTCGTCTTGAAGTCCTCCTCGAAGTCGAGGACCCAGCCCGGACGGAAGGCCGAGGTGGCCGAGTTCGGGAGCAGCAGATTACCGTCCTGCTCCACGCCCGGAATCGGCACGCCGGCAGCGTCGGTCGCATCGGTGGACGTCCAGTCAAAGTGGACCAGCTCGGTGTCGTCGAACGGCAGGCTCGGATCCGAAGCCACGAAGTCCTCGTCTACGAACACGAAGAACGCGCCCTGGAAGCCGGTGGTTTGCCAGAGGTTCTCGCGATAGCCGTTACCGAACGCCAGGCCGTACTGCTCGAGAGTCGGAATCTTGAACAGGGTCGGCGGGTAGAAGATCGGCGCGGGGTTCGTGAAGATCGGGAAGGGCTCCCACAGCGGGCTGGTCACCCGCTCCACTGTCACCGTGTCGTTGGGGTTCGCCGGCGTCCAGCCGATGATCTGATTGGGCTGTAGCTGCATCGACTCGATCGAAGGCACGGTACCGGACTCGGGAGTCAGCTGCAGCTTGTACATTGTTCCGCTGGTGGTGCCGAAGTACACGCGATCGATCACGCCATCGTTGTCGATGTCGATGGCGGCCGGGTCTGACGGCACCGCGCCGTCCACCTGGCGGCTCAAGAGGGTCTGACCGGTCTCGATATCGACGATGTAGAAGCGATCTCCCCGCTGCGGGTTGTTGATATTGGCGGGGTCGAGGCCGCCGCCGAACATCGCCACCCAGCGCGTCTCCAGATCGTCGTCGGTCTCGTCTCCCGGCCTGCCGGCCGCGCAGCGCGTGCCGCCTTCTCTGCACAGGGTGATCTGACCCACTACCGGCACGGACCAGGTGTCACCCAGATCGCGCTGATCGTTGTCGTCCTCGTCGACGAAGTAGTTCTGACCGCCGATGGAGACCGTGTCCTGGAAGGTCCACAGCTCGAGCGGGAAGGGCGTGGATTCGCCGGTCGCCGTCTGGCAGCCCGCGATCGTGGAGGCCGTCTGGCGACCCGACTCGTCATCGACGTCGAAGCAGGTCGGCAGAAATTTACCCGGCTCCTCGGGAACCCACGGAGCGAACGGCAGAACGTCGCCCGCCTCGTTCTCAGCGGGTCTGAAGGCGTCGGGGCTCGTCAAGTCGAGCGCGTAGTAGCCGGACTCGAAGCTGGCCACCCGGGCATCATCGGAATCGAAGATGCTGCCGGCCTCGCGCAGGCCGCTGATCAGCACGGTTCGCCACTCCCGATCGTTGACTTCGTAGTTGCCGGTGCTGTTGGGCACCGGGTCGATGAAGACGTCTGCAATCCGAGGCGAGCCATCGAGGGAATAGATGTGCTGATCGCCGTGGACCTGCTCGCGCATGATGGGCAGCACCAGGCGCGGCACATAGGAGAACATCTCGAATCCCGTGCCGTCGGTGAAGACCGCGTCGTCTTCGTCGTCTCCGATCTGGACGTATTTGCCAGCGTCGAAGAAGTGCAGCTGGCCGTCGTTGGTGGAGGTGATCAGCGCACGGCGGCGGAACACGTTGCGGCGCACGAACTCGCGGTAGCCCCGCGCCCGCATCTCCTCCGCCGAACCGAAGTTGTTGGCGGGCACGCAGTTGTTGGGCTGCCCGTCTTCGGGCGGAGCGCCGCACAGATCCTGACGGAAGAAGTCAAAGTCCGCCGGGCTTGACAAGACTTGGGGGTTGGCGTGGAAGATGTCGCCCAGGACGAAGCGGCACGGAGTGTTCGAAGAATCGTCCGGGTCGCCCAGGCAGGGAACTTCGTCACCGTCCGAATTGATCAGGCTGGTCACCCGGGGCTCCACCAGCGTGCGGACGGCTGCCTGCAGGGCAACGTCGAGGTCGTCCTCGCAGGTGCCGGTTGTGCAGGTGAAATACGCCGAGAGGTCGTCCTCGGAAACCAGGGCCTGGGCGAGATCAAAGCGATCGGAGGCGGCGCCGGAGTAGGTTGCGTCCTTGTCCGGGGGCCAGATCAAGCGCAGCGGTCCGGGGCGCTCGTTGCTCAGGTTCTCCTGGCTGTAGAGCACCCGGCGGAAGCTCACGTTGGCTGCCGACTCGTCGACGTCGGTGGTCACGGAGTCGTCGCGCCCCACCTTCAGGCCGAAGCGATCGGCGGGATCCAGGGAGGTGTTGTCGAGCGTGCTGGCATCGGGCGCCTGGCTCAGCAGCTTTTCTCCCACCTCGTAAAGGTGGCACCCGGACTGGAGGTCGCTGGTGCACTCTAGGGTTACCAGCGGTTCATTGTTGTCGTCCAGGGGCAGGGGCTGCCGGAAAACGTCGACGCGCCCGGGCCAGATGGAGAGGTCGGGCGCCGGCAGGAAGCTCGAGAGGTAGATCTTGTCGGAAGCGCTGCTCTGCACGGCGGGAATCGAGGCGGAGGCGAAGGACCGCGATTCGGCCTTGACTTCCTCGAAAACATCGAGGAGGCGGTCCACCAGATCCTGCCGGTTCTGCGGATAGATCGGCTCGCCGGTGCCGCCGTTCTCGGCGATACAGGTGAGCGCGTCACCGGATCCTTCGGCAAGGCCGTAGCCGACCACGAAGGTTCGCACCTGGAAGGAGTTGAAGAGCGTGCTGGCAATGTTGCAGGCGTTCTGTACGCCGTCGCAGGTCTCGTCACCGTCGGTGATCATCAGGACGTACCTTTGTCGGCACGCAAAGTTGAGATCAAAAATCTCGGCGTAGGAGCGCCAGCCGCAGGTTTGAGTGGCCTGGTTGCAGCCGTCTGGACCGGCGTACCACTCCTTAAAACCGAGCAGAGAGCGATAAAGGGGCGTTCTGCCGCGCGCCAGCATCGGCCTTTCGGACTCATCCCGGAGGCGAAGGCGTCGATTGGTTCCCGAGTAGGTGCCGAAGTCCGTGTACTCGTCGTTGAAGTAGACGCCGGAACGGAAGTCAGGGAGTTCACCGGTGCTCTCGAGATCGATGATCGAGCTGGTGGGATCGCTGGCTGCGCTGAGCTGCCAGGCGTTCGGGGCAAGGCGGCGACGCACGTTCTCGGTGTTTTGGTGGTCCCAATCGAGAGGAATGAAGTCTCCGTAGTCGAAGAACGTGACCCGGTCGGTGAGCGGCGTTCCGTCGATGTCGTTGTCGCCGCGAGGGTCGAGCCGTGACTCGTTCTTGTAGGCGTAGCTCTGGAAGATGTCCGTAGAGAAATCCTCGTTCGGCTCGAGGCCACCGCAGGTGTTGTCGACCCGGATTCCAGACTGGTTATTGAAGAAGCCGCCGCCCGCCATGGGGTATCTCTGGGTGGCGCCCTGCCAATACGCAAAGTCGCTCACGTAGTCTAGGAAGACATCCATGTTGCTAACGAGGTTGTCGCGGCTGCTGCAGTCGTCGTTTAGGCACTCGTGCAGGTCGAGCTGCATGCGAAATTGCGGGTCGCCGTAGTTCGATGGGCTGCCGGAAACCGACCGGTTGAAACCGTAGTACTCGTAATCGATGCAGTACACGGTGCCGTTGGTGTCGCGAATGAAGATGGTCGTCTCGTCTTCGACTTGCCCGGTGCGGCCCAGCTTGGGCAGAAAGCTGATTCTGTCCATCTCCCAGATATCCTCGATATCCGCCGGAACCTCCGGATGGCAGCCGACCTCGACATCGTCGTCCGGAGCGCCAGGACCGGCGTCCTGAGTGTCGCAGTGGAACAGGCCGCTGTCGTTGCTCCGCCCGTCCGAGAAGGGCGCGCCCGTACCGAAAACCTCGGTGTTGCCGACGATCGGCCAGGTGAACTCGATCTGCTCCGAGGCGGAGAGGAAATCGTTGAACTCAGACTGCGCGACCCCGGCAGGGCTCGTGTCTGAGTATCGGTACATATAGTGCTTATAGCGGAGGGCCGCGGCGTCCTGCTGGAAGGATGCGAAGCCGAAGTTCACGTCGGGCACCTGGGAGAGGACCTCGTCGATGGCCTGACGGGCCTGGAAAAACTTAGACGTCGGGTCATCGGCGCCGAGGGGCGCGTAGCAGTCACCCTGAGGGCAAAGAGGCTGTTGGCAGCGATACCCGGTGGCGTTGCACATTCCGGCAAGACCCGTCGGCTCAGGCAGTCTCGAGAAGCGAACTGCGTCCGTTGCGGTCGAGCCGCCATCGGCGTTTCGATTGGTGACCGTGACGACGCCCTCAACCGCCCCGGTTGGGCCCGCGGCGAACTCAAAGGCGCCCAGGTAAACGAACGTATCGTCGAAGCGCCTGTCGCGCTGATCGATCTCCAGATAGTTGCTGCCGTTGGCGTGGTCGACGCGCGTCTCCACGTTCTCGGCGCGGTGGCGGCGGCGCACCCATCGCGCGTAGACCTGATACTCGCCGGCTTCGGGCAGGGTCGCCGTATAAACCGCATCGCCGACGGTGCCGGCGCTCAGAAAGTGGTAGCTGCCGTTGTTGCCGCCTGAAGAGGAGGTTCCCCACGGGCCGGTGAGCGTCACGCCCGTTGAGTCGCTGCTGTCGACGATGACCTCGATGGGTGTGGAAGCCGTCTGATCTGCCGCATAGTCGATGCACCCGAAATCGGGACAAATCTGCTGGCAGGTCGGGTCGTCATAGGGGCAGACCGAGGTGCACTGCATGTCCCACGGGTCGATATCGCTGCGCGCTTCGTCTTCCGAGCAGGGCGGGGTCCAGTTCATGGAGCCCGAAGTGTCGACGACCACCATCACCTGGGGGGTGGCGGAGGTCTCTCTCAACAGATCGCGGTCGTCGGCGACGACGCCGAAGGACCAAGCGATGGCGACGAGGGCCGCCAGCACCAGGGTGACGGGTCTTGGAAGTAAAGGACTAGGGGGAGCAATCATGGTCTTCGGGCTCCTTCGAACCGACTCGGTGCGGTCTCCGGTCGAGATTTCTCGAGCCTAGAGCGCTGCGGTCGATCGGTGTCGGAGGTCTTTGCGTTCACGGATCAAGGTAGCCTACGCGAGTTACGGCTGTTCTTTCGATTCGGCCTGGCGGTGACGGCGGCCGGCGGGCGTCCACGCCGTCAGCGAGATGCGGTGTCTCGGAGAGGGGCTTCTGTGCCACGGCCCCTTATCGACGGGTACGAATATGTACAGCAAGGATTAGGCCAACTCTCCTTCACGGCCGCGATCTCTTCGATCCCCCTGAGTTGTCGCCCTTTCATAGCCCGCGATCGCCTCGAGCTCCGATCGAGCCTGCGCACCCTTGTTACGCTAGGTAACAATCTTGCCAGCCGGTAGGCGCACGGAGGCCGAAGTGCCGCCCCCCTCGCGAGGATCGAGACGGATGCTGCCGCCATGCAGAAGGATGATCCGGCGCGCGAGGGGCAGCCCGAGGCCGACCCCGTCGGAGCGGCCTGAGACGAACGCTTCGAAGAGCCTCTCGCGAACCTCACGGGGGATCCCGGCACCTCGATCTTCGACGCGGATCTCGAGCGCATCGGAGCCCCCGATCCCAGAATCTGTCGAGGCGTCGGTCAACGAGAGGATCACCGGCTTGGAGACCCCGGCGCCGGTATGCGCCTGCCAGGCGTTGCTGACCAAATTGCCTAACGCCTTGGCGAGCAGCACGGGATCGCCGCGCACCCAGCGCCCCTGCCCTTCGAGGCGCGGATCGACCACGACCTCGACCGACGCGTCGTCGCGGGCGGGGTCCGCAGCGACTTTCTGTACCAGGGCCACCAGGTCGACGTTCTCTGTCCTCATGCTGCCGGGGCGCGCGAATCCCAGGAAGTCTTCCACCACGCGGTGCAGGTGCTCGGTCTCCTGCTGAATCTCTCGGATATAGCCGTCAATGCTCTGGCGATCTTCCGATCGGTCGATCAGGGCCAAATAGCCCTTGAGGGTCGCCAGACCGTTGCGCATCTCGTGGGCTACGCCGGCCGTCAACTCGCCGATTTGCCTGAGATTGTCCGACAGCCGCTCGTCCGCTAGACGCCGCTTGACGTCGGTCAGGTCGGCGAACATCACCAGCCAGCCTTGAGCCTCGCCGTCGTCGCGCCGCAGGGGGTGGGCCGTGAGGCCCAGCTCCCGAGCGCCTGTGGGAAGGTCGATCGAACACTCTTGCCTCTGGACCTCGGCCTCGCCGCCAAAGGCCCGCCGCAGCAGCTCAGCCAGGGACGGGTGCCTGCCGAGCACCTCCTCGAGCGGAGCCCCGGGCGAGCCGAGGTCGTTGTCGACCTCCAGGATCTCGGCCCCTTTCTCGTTGAGCGCAAGCACCTGCCCCTCCCGATCGCTCAACAGCACTCCGCTTTGCATGCTGCGGATCAGCGCCCCTTCCAGCGCCTTGAGCCCCTCGCCTCCCGACTCGGCGCCAGCCATCTCCTGAAGGGCGCGCTCGAATGTGCGCATCAGGAACGCCACCTCATCTTTGGAGTCGGGCGCCTGGCCGAGCTCCCGAGCGCGATCTATCAGAAGGTCTAAGGGCCTGAGCCAGCGCCGCATGTAGATCAGGAGAAGGAGAAGAATGCAGAGATTGACCGTCACCACCAGCGGCGTCAGGATACGGAGAGAGCGAGTGCGAGCCACCAGGGTCGGCGCCAAGAGGTGGACCCGAGCGCGGTAGGTCGCGCCTTGACGCATAAAGCTCGCCTCACCGCTCAGGGTGTCCTGACTGCGGGTGAAGTCCGTCTCTCCGGCCGACGAAGCAACAGGGCGATCCGAAGCGTCAAAGACGGTCAGGGCCATGGACGGGCCAAGCCAGTCGCGCAGGATAGCGGCGCTCGGCCACGGGGACGCCGTGGCGAGATCGGAGGCGATCTCGCGGGCTCGGGACGTCGCGAGCCTCTCCTGCTCCTCGGTCAGCCGGGCCAGGGTGTCCTGCTGCACGAAGAGCTGGACGCTCGACAGTACGATCAGCAGAAGCAGGCCGCAGAGCACGAGCCACGAGATTTCGCTGCGGCTTCCGGAGCTGGTCCAGGACGCGCTCACGACGGGTTCTTCCTTTTCATGGCAGGCCGCCCTGCAGTGAGCCGGCTCCCGCGGCGGATAGGGGACCAACGATGAGGAGCAGCAGCGCGGCAAGCGAGAGATGGGTGACGAACGGAATCGGCTGGCCCGGCCGATTGGGGCGCTTGAGGGCGAGCAGCTTGATGGCCAGCACGCCGAGGGCTGAAAGTGAGCCGACGAAGAAGCAGAACACCGCCCCGCGGATGCCGAAAAGCGCTCCGATCATGCCCAGAACCCAGGCGTCCCCCGCGGCGAATCCATCGGGCTGACCCACGAGGCGGCCTAGATACGAGAGAGAGAGGAGGGCGCCCGCGGCGCCGATGGCGCCGACCAGCACCTCGGCACGCGGCGTCAGGAGCGTTTCGGGATCTCGCCCGGAAACGATCCACAAAAGACGCGGCTGCAGCGCCAAAGCGGCCAGGGCGGAGATGAGCGGAATCGGCACCGGAACCTTCATCGAGTCGAGGTCGATCAGGCCCAGCACCAGGAAAGCCGAGCCCGCCAGGCTCGCCGCACCTTGCTCGATCGGGTCGCTCGCGCGCAGCTGACAGAAACCGAACCAAAGGCCTACCGACATCTCGATGAGCGGGTAGCGTGCGGAGATACCGACCCCGCAGTCTCGACACCGTCCGAGGAGCCCCAGATAGCCCAAAACCGGAACGTTGTGCCAAGGCTTGATCGGCATGAGGCATCGAGGGCACCTCGATCCTGGGTAGGCGGTCGAAACGCCGCGGGGCAGGCGGTAGACGACCACGTTCAAATACGAACCGAAAACCAGGCCAAAGGCGATCGAGAAGGTCAGCAGGAGATCGTCGTAGGACACCGCTCGATTCTAGAGAAACTTCGACTCGCCTGAACGCGAAAAAGGCGCCTCGCACTCGAAGTGCACAGACGCCTTAATCGGTGATGTTGCGTGTCTCGGGCCACAAGAGTTCAGGCCCGTGAACCGCCGATCACTCAGGGTATCTAACGAAGTAGCCGTCGGCCCACACGATGTCCTGATCGTAGTCGGTCGCGATGAACGGCTCGACGCTCCACTCGCGGTTGATACCGCCGGAGCCGCCCGCCTGCTCGCCGCCCTGACCGGTGGACTGGAGGATCACGACGGTCGGCGACACGATGTCTTCGTTGAGCGCGAACTCGTATTCGTGGCCCCAACCATCGATCTGCGGGACTTCCTGCATGTAGAAAAAGGTGTCGCTCGGTCTGAGATAACTAAAGAGCGTCGCGTAGTCCAAGACGTCGAAAGAGGTAGCGTTGTAGACCTTGGCGGCGCCGGCGGAGGCGGCACCAACCTGATCGGTCAGCCAGGACATCCAGGCGGAGCCGGTGTTACGGATGTCGGCTACGGTCCTCTTCTGCTTGGCCTTCTGCAGGGCGTCCAGCAGGTTCGGAATGAGAATGGCGGCGATGATGCCGATGATCGCAACTACGATCAGCAGCTCGATAAGGGTGAAACCCTTCTGACGATTACGGTTGAGCATGAAAGTCCTCCTACTACCTTTTTAGGGCTGTTTCTCGGGAAACAAACCTTCGTGCAAAGTTGGTGCCAGGCTTAAGTGCCCTTATTCCTTGGGCTTCGCTCCAGGCTGACTACAAATCATGGCACCCCTCTCGACAGAAAGTGTCAGTCCCCTCTGTCGCTCCTCACTCAATCAGTCGGCGCACCAGTGCCTGGTAAAGATCTACCCCGTCGAGAAAAGGCGGTACCGGCAGCCTCTCGTCGAAGCCTTTCATCTTGTTGGCGTCGGCGGCGAGCATCAGAAAGGGAGAGAAGCCGTAGGCAGGGATGCCGTACTGCCTGAAATACCGCGCATCGGTCGCAACATAGGGAGGTATCAGGGGACCGTGGTCGATCTCGGGGAACCTCTCGTCCATAAACGCGTCGAGTCGAGAAAAGATCTCGTGATCGAGGGGGCTGGCCTCAACCGGCGGGTGTACGTCCACCACCGAGTAGGTGAAGCCCTCGAGATCCGCGGCTATGAGCTCGTCCCACACATCCTCGGCTTCCTGGTCCGGGTTTAGGTGAAGGATCGCGCGAAATCTATAGCTGCCGTCGGCGACCTGCTCGACCGGGAAGGCCGAGATGCGGGTGCGCATCAGGTGGTCGGTATATGGGGTCACCACGGTGGGGCCGACGTCGACGGGATAGCTTTGAATCCGCGCCAGCATCGTGTCCGGGTCGCGCAACAGGCTGGCGGCCTCGACCCTGTCGCGACTCTCCGCGAAAGCCTTGAAAAAGGTCCGGGTTGACGGCAGGATCCGGCGCTCCATCTCTCGATTGTGCAGCTGCGACCGAAGATCCGCGAGGCGCTGAGGGTCGCTGTCGCAGACCCACACGTCCACAAAACGCTTCTGGTGAAACTCGGTCCCCCAATAGCGCGCCGTTTCGAGAGTGTTGGCCTCAACCGCTCCGCCTTCGGTTAGCACGCCCCAGAATTTCTTCTGCCATTCAGGATGTTCGCGCAGCAGCCGGCGAGTTCCGAGCCAGCTATCTCTCTCCTCGTCGCCCGTCGCAAGGAAGATCAGGGACTTCTCGAAGGTGTCCCCCGACCTCTTGAGATCCAAAAGAGCCATCAGCTGAGCGACGGCGACTCCCTTCATGTCGAAGGCGCCACGGCCAAAAATGAACGGGCCGTAGATCTCGCCACCAAAGGGCGGAAAACTCCATCGATCGGGCCTTTCGATCGGCTCCACGTCGATGTGGTTATGCAGGACCAGCGCTTCTGGGCTTCTGCCGGGAAGCTCAGCCCATAAATTTGCGTTGCGCGGCCCGAGCCTCTCCAAATGAACCTCGAGACCCTCTTTTTCGAGGATCCCGGCCAGAAACTCCGCGCCGCGAATCTCGTTGCCGTTCGGATAGCTGGTGTCGATCCTCAGATATTCCTGAAAGATCCTGACCGCCTCCGATTCCGTGAAGTCGATTTTCGACCAGTCAACGTCCATGACGGTCGAGAGATCGACCTTGGGTGTGGCGGCCCAGAAGCCGAGCGCGACCGCCAGGGGCAGGGAATAAAGCGCCAGCCGGCGGCGCCGGTTATTCGAGGTATTCGAGTCCTGTCTGTGCTTCATGGAGGCGGAATGTTAGCATCGCGGCGCTGCTTTTCAGCTCCCTCCAGCGGCCCTTGAAACGCTCGACGTCGCTGCTTCCCAGGCCCAGGCGATCCATGAGCTTCTCAAAACCGCTCGCTCCGACTCTCGGTCTCGTAGCTCTCGGTCTCGGGGCTCTCGGGGTCTATTTCGCGGCGGAGATACGGGGAATCGGTGAGCTGGCCTTCCCCCTCGACGATAGCTGGATCCACCTCCAATTCGCCTCGAGTCTGGCGGCCGGCCAGGGGCTGGCTTATAACCCCGGAGAATGGGTCGCCGGCAGTACCTCTCCTCTTTGGTCGGCGCTTCTCTCCTTAGGCTTTCTATTCGCCGCGCCTCTTTTCTGGCCAAAGATATTGGGGGCGGTCTGCCTGCTGCTTTCGGTGCTGGCCACCGCCGCCCTCGGCCGCGCAATGGGTCTCGGCGCGGGCCTCAGCTGCCTCGCCGCCGCTACGGTCGCCACCAGTCACTGGCTTCTATGGTCGGCCCTCTCGGGTATGGAAATCATGCTCTTTACCGCCCTGGCGGCCTGGGGCCTGGTTTTTCACCTGCGCGAGGAGCAAAGCCGATGCGCGGGCCTTCCCGCCCCCGCGACGCTCTCGATTCCGGTCTTCGCGCTCGCCTGCCTGGCGCGCCCTGAGGGCCTGCTGCTTCTCACCCTCGCCGTGATCCACAGATTCCTCAGGGCCCGCGGTTCCGCTGAAACCGGCGCCCTCGTCCTGGGCATCAGGCGACGCAGCGGTATACCGGTGATCGCGGCGCTTCTCGCGGTAGCGCCTGCGATGCTCTTCTATTTTTGGCTCGAGGGCTCCCCCGCTCCGACCACGCTATCGGCCAAGGTCCGGCCCGATCTGCTGCCGAGTGGCGCTTATCTGCGCCTGGTTTTCGACATCTTTTGGCGCTCGCAGCCCGTTCTCGTGCTCTTGGCGGGAGCTGGCCTGGTCGAGGCCTGGCGAAGCCGCAGGCCTGGAATCGGCCTCCCGGCGCTATGGTTTCTCGGCCTGCCTCTCGCCTACTCCCTCCTGGCATCCCCGTCGAGACCGATGCCGCTGGGCAATTTCGGTCGCTACTTCTTGCCCATGCTGCCGCTCCTGATCCTCTTCGGGCTCCTCGGCCTGCGGCCTCTCCTCAGCAGGATCCGGGGAGGCGTCATCCTCGAGGGGCGAAGCTTTCGCCTGCCTCTTAGCGCTCTGCTCCTCGCGGGCGTTCTCGCACCGCACTTCATCCTGACGCACCGGGGACCGGGTCGATATGTGCAGACCCTCGCCAACGTTCAAGATTCGGACGTGGCGGCCGCGCGCTGGCTGGCCCCTAGACTTCCCGAGGACGCCCTGATCGCGGTTCAGGACGTGGGCGCCCTGAAGTTTCTCCTGCCGAACCGAGTCGTCGATCTGGCGGGTTTGGTGACCCCGGAGGTTCAGGCGGTGCTCGCCGCCAATCCGGACGGCGTCTATTGGGAGGAGAGACTGGCTCGATTTCTGGCTGAGGAAAGGGTCGACTACCTGGTGGTTTTCACCGACTCCTACCCCGCTCTCACCCGAGCCCAGGGCTTTGACAGGGTGGCGAGTTTCGCCGTTCCCCGAAACGTCACCATGGCCGGAGACGAGCTCGTCGTCCTCTCGACTCCCTGGAACGACCGGCCGCTGATCGGCCAGTGATCCACCTACTCGCCCACGCTCTGGCGCTTCTGGTCGCCGGATGGTGCGTCTATCTCCCGGGCAGATGTCTGGATCGAGCCTGGTTCTCGAGCCCGGGGACCCCCGGGAACGAGAGCTTTTTCGCCCGCTGGGTTCTCGGCTTCTCGTTCTGGACCGCGGCGCTTCTGCTGGCCGCCAGCGTCGGTCTCTACGGCCCGCACACTCTGATCCCTCTGCTCTGCCTGATCGCGATCTTTTGGCATCTGGTCGCCCTGCGGCAGCGGAGCACCCTCGGCGAGGGCGAGAGCTCCGCCTTCCGCGGGCCCCGTCCATGGCCGCCGCGCGTCCTCCTCGCGACGCTGCTCGCCGCGGCTCTGGTGCCCCTCTTCGCGATCGCCATCAATCCGACGATGTCGTGGGACGCGAGCGTTTATCATCTGACGCTTCCCAAGATCTATCTGGGTCACGGAGGCTTTCAGCCCGTGGAGCTCAGCGTCTACAGCCACTGGCCCCACGCCGTTCAGCTGTTCTACGGCGCCGCGATGGCGTTTTCGAGTCACGTTCTGGCCAAGGCGCTTCACTTCGGCTTCGGTCTGCTGATCGTGGCCTCCTTCTGGAGGCGTGAGCTGCTGGGCGATCGCGGGCTGCTCGAGGGAGCCTTGGCCTCAGGATTCTTCCTGCTGAACGGCGTCGTGCTTTTTGAGATCAAGGTTGCCTATATCGATTTGGCTCACGCCTTCTTTCTGCTGGCGGGCTGCGTGCTCGCGTTGCGGGCGGCTCGATCGGATGGCGAGGCGAAGGCGTTTCTCGTGGCGGGCCTGGCCGCGGGTCTGCTCGCCGGCGTCAAGATCACGGGCCTGGTTTCCGCAGCTTTCGTGGGCCTTCTTCTCCTGCCTTTCTGGCTGCGCACCCTGCGCGCGGGCGACACGGCGCGGGCTCTGGGATCCGCGGCTTTCTTTACGCTGCCGGTCTTGGCCTTCGCGGCTCCGTGGTGGATCAAAGCCTGGCTCCACACCGGCAACCCGGTCTATCCCTGGGCCCATTCGCTCTTGGGCGGGCCCGACTGGAGCCCAACCCTCGCCGAGAAGCTCAGCGCCTGGCAGCGCGACGGCATCGGCATGGGGCGAGAGCCCCTCGACTACCTGCTTCTGCCTTTTCGGGTGATCTTTCAGGGCGGCGAGGGCTATGACCGCTTTGACGGCGAGATCGGCTTCTTTTGGATCGTCGCTCTACCCCTCGCCCTGTGGGCGGCCCGGCGCGGAGAGCTGTCGGCCAGGCTGGTCGTCGTCGCGGGACTGCATGCGCTGTGGTGGGGGGCGAGCTCTCAGCAAATGCGCTTTCTGATTCCAACCCTGGCGGTTTTAGCGCCTCCGGCGGCGCGGGGAGCCAGCAGCCTGATCGCTGCGCTTACCCGGGGCAGCGCCGTTCGCCAGCGCGCCGCGGTCCTCGCCCTGACGCTCTCAGCCAGCCTGTGGTTCGCGGGCTTTCACGGCAGACTCTACGCCTCTGGACTCCAGCACCTGAAGCTCTACCTCCGCCCGAACTTCGAGCCTCTCGCCGAGATCCCCCGGGAGCCTATCTTCGACGACATCGATCGCCTTCCCGAGTCAGCCAAGATCCTGCTGCTGAATACCAATCGGACCTTCCACTGCTCGAGGACCTGCGTGGCCGATAGCTTCTTCGAGGCTTCGCAGATCTCGGACTGGCTGCGGAGCGCGAGCTCACCGCGGGAGGTGTACCGGGCGCTGCGGGAGCGCGGCATCACCCATCTCCTGCTCGACCGGAGGCCGCTTGGAGCCTCCCCCTATCCCGCGAGCCTCCTTCAGCTTCTGGGTGATCCCCGCTTCCTCCGTCCGGCGGCGGAGCGTGGCCGCTTTCTCCTCCTCGCGATCGAACCTCCAAGGGCGCTCCCGCAGGGTTTGGAAGGCGAGCCTCGTCTCAGCGCCTCTCCGCACTCGTCGCCCTTTGGGCTTTCTCCGCGACCTCGATGAGCTCGCGCTCCAGGCGCTGACGCTCCTCCTCGAGCTGAGCTGACCTGATCCGGCCCGGCAGCTCCTTCGGATCTCCGACGACCACGCAGACGCGGCTAAACGGCTTGGGCACGAAGAGCCTGTCCCAAGAGTTGATGCGCCACGCCCGAGTGGCGGCAAAGCCAAGGGGCAGGACCGGAGCGCCGGTCATCTGGGCGAGAAGCGCTACACCAAGCTTGAATTCATGGACCGGACCGTGCGGTCCGTCCGGCGTGAGGATCGGCGAAGACCCGCGGCGCTTGACCGCGTCGTGAATCGACCGCAGAGCCTCAAGGCCTCCACGGGACGCCGATCCCCGCACGATATCGACCCCAAACGGCCTCAGCATCCGGGTCATCATCTCCCCGTCTCGAGAGAGGCTCGCGAGTATCGTCACCGGAAGCCCTCGACGATGGAGATCCCGGTAGAGGAAGGGAACCGCCAGAAAAATCTGGTCGTGCCAGAACGTAAGGACCTTGGCCTCTCGAGACGCCTGGATTTCTCGAAGACGTTCGCTTCCCGAGACGACCTCGTAGCGCAGGGTCGCGCTGATCGAGAGAAGGAGGGTCCGAAGAGCGTAGCCGAGGAGCGTTAGCAGCGCGCTGCCAAAGCGGCTTTCGGGATCGATCTTGAGGAGGGCCATACATCCATAGACGCGCGAAAAGTGGGCTCTAGAGCGCCTCTTCCACTATCGCCCTAACCGTCTAGTTTTGAGTGTTTTACAGGCTTTAAAAGGGCGGTTAGAGGCGTCTTCTGAGCCGTGGCGGTACCCAAGTCCAGGAGCCCGCTCGATTTTTCTAAAAAGCGAGCCTTCCCGCGTCTTCTTTTTTGACTTTTCGTCTTAACTCGTCTGCGCTTCCCCTCCTCGAGAGGAGCATGAGCGGCGCAGGCTCCGGCGCGGCTCTCACGATTTGGCAACGGAAAGTCGCGCCACGTTGTCTGGGTCCGCCGCCTCGCTGGGAGCGCCCGCTTCCAGGGTTCCCTTCTGCATATGACACTTCCCTTCGAGGATCGCCCCCTCTTCCATCTTGAGAACCGGCGTGTAGAGGTCGGCGAGCACTTTTCCCGTGGGCGAAATCTCGAGCCTTTCAAGGGCGCGCAGGGTTCCTCGAACCGTTCCGGAAACAAAGACTCGGCGGGCTTTGATGTCGCCGTCGACGTCGCCTCGCTCGCCGACGACCAGCTCGCCCTCCGACTCCACGCTGCCGGTGAGCTTGCCTTCGATCCGAAAGGTGTCCTCGAAGTGCAGTTCGCCTTTGATGTGACTTCCCGCGTCGAGGAAGCCGTTGAGGTCGCCTCGGGAATCTGAGGATCCAAACATCAGAGATCTCCTCCGATCAGCCGGTCATAGAGGCGGATCAGCTCCTCCTCCGAGTGAAAGTGGATGCTGACCGTGCCGCCGCGTTTCTTGCGCTTGATATCCACTCGGGTCTGCAGGGATTGCGTCAGCTTATCGATAGCTTCACGGGTGTGGACGTCTACTTCCTGAGGCTTCTTTTCGGCCCTTTGGGAAGCCTTACCTCGGGGACTCGAAACCAGTGCCTCGAGGTCTCGGGCCGTGAGCCCCTCTCGAACGGCCTTCTCCGCGATCTCGATCTGCTGCTCGGCGTCCGGCAGGGAAAGGAGGGGCCGAGCCCGGCCCGCCGAGAGTCTGCCCTCCCGCATCAGATCTTGAACGGCTGCCGGCAAGCGCAGCAGCCGGAGAAAGTTCGTGACGGTGGTGCGCCCTTTGCCCACTCGGGACGCTATTTCCTCCTGGGAGAGGCCAAAGCTCTCGCCGAGCGTCCGATAGGCCTCCGCCTCCTCCACCGGGTTGAGATCCGCACGCTGGATGTTCTCGACCAGCGCCAGCTCGAGAAGCTGCTGATCGTCATTCACGTGACGAATGACGACCGGAACTTTCTT
This sequence comes from Acidobacteriota bacterium, assembly GCA_039027015.1. Classification (GTDB taxonomy): domain Bacteria; phylum Acidobacteriota; class Thermoanaerobaculia; order Multivoradales; family J023; genus JAUIJL01. The sequence continues at coordinate 26,272 of JBCCLG010000004.1, forward strand.
GAGTCCGGCCTTCTGCGACGCTCGCCAGCGTCGCTCGCCAGCCACGATTGTGAAGCGATCCTCGCCTTTCGGGGTAACCACAATCGGCTGGACGATGCCCTGCTTACGGATGGACTCCGCCAGCTCATCCAGCCCGCTCTGCTCGAAATGAGTGCGCGGCTGAAAGCGATTGGGCTCGAGCTTCTCCACCGGAAGATCGGTCTGGCTCCGCTCGGCGGTCTCTTTCCGAGCGGGCTCCTCGCCCAGCAGGGCGTTGAGCCCGCGTCCTAATCCTCTCCGTTTTGTGCTCATGGATTCCGCCGCATGAACTCTCGCGCCGCCGCAAGATAGGCGTCGGCACCTCGACTTTTGATGTCGTATTGAAGAATCGGAAGCCCGTGACTCGGTGCTTCGGCCAGCCTGATATTTCTCGGAATCACGGCGTCGAAGACGCGGTTCTCGAAGAAGTTTCGCGCCTCCTGGGCCACGTCCTGCGAGAGGTTGGTCCGCGGATCGACCATGGTCAGCAAAATGCCGCCTATCTCGAGATCCGAGTTAAGTCGGCTCTGGACCCGGCGAATCGTAGCAACCAGCTCGCTAATGCCTTCGAGGGCGAAATATTCAGCCTGGAGAGGCACCAAGACCTGATCGCTCGCGGTGAGCGCGTTGACCGTCAAATGGCCGAGAGAGGGCGGGCAGTCTAGAAAGATGAAGTCGTAGCGGTGACGCATCGGCTCCAGCCCTTCTCTCAGACGATACTCCCAGCGCCGCTGGTCTACAAATTCGACCTCGACTCCCACCAGCTCTCGGTCGGCCGGGATGACGTCCAGCCCAGCAAATTCCGTCGTGACGGTGGCTTCCTCTGGCGAGCACTCTCCGGCCAGCAGATGGTAAAGGTGCGGCGATTCGGCCGACAGGCCCAGACCTCGAGTTGCGTTGCCTTGGGGATCGCAATCGACCAGCAGGACCTTCTTCTCCAGCGCCCCGAGGCAGGCTGCCAGGTTGATCGAGGTCGTGGTCTTGGCGACGCCGCCTTTTTGATTGGCCACCGCAACGAGAGTCGCCGATCGGCTGAGATCGACGTCGCCGCTTGTGCCCGCTTCCATCGCGCTGACGGACGAGACATCGCCGGCCGCCTGGGATTGGGCCATTCTCGCGTTCCTCATTACGGGTTACCCCGCCAGCCTTGGCTGACCGGATCCCGATCGTCGTGCTGTGGTGAAAGATTGAGGGGAAAGAATGAGCCGCTGCCGAGAGCGCGGCGGCGGCCTGCGACTCTAGCACCGTCAATCGGATCTTCCAACGACGCGGCTCCGCCTCAGGTCTCCGCATCCTTGGGCCATAACCTCATGACCCCTTCCTGAGCGACAACCGCGACAAGGGCGCCGTCCTGGCGATAGATCAAGCCTCTCGAGATGCCTCGGGCACCCGCGGCGCTCGGGCTTTCGATCGAATAGAGCAGCCACTCGTCGATCCTAAAAGGACGCTGGAACCACAGAGCGTGGTCGAGGCTGGCGAGCTGCAAATTGGGATCAAAGACGGAGGTTCCGTGGGGACGGGTGGCGGTACCGATCAGGTAGTAATCCGAGACGTACGCGAGAATATTTCTGTGGAGGTCGTCGTTGTCCGGCAGAGCGTCGGTGGTTCTGAACCAGATCTTGGCCCGGGGCTCACGAGGTTCTTGATCGATAAATTGGGGAAGCTGGACCGGCCTGAATTCAAACGGTCGTTCGTGCATGAGATACCGAGGCAGCTTGAATTCATCAACTTTTTCCTCGAGCTGCTTCCGATACTCCGTGACGTCCTTCAAGGCTTCCGGAGCCGGAACCTGCGGCATGCTCGCCTGGTGGTCTAGGCCCTCCTCGGGAACCTGAAAGGATGCCGCCATATTGAGGATGGGCCTTCCGTGCTGAATGGCCACGACTCTCCGGGACGAGTAGCTCCGGCCATCGCGCTGCCGATCCACTTCATAGATGATCGGCGACGTGTGATCTCCCTTGCGGAGGAAATACGCGTGCAGGGAGTGCACGACCCGGTGGTCGACCGTGTAATTTGCCGCTGCCAGGGCCTGACCCAAAACCTGGCCGCCAAAAACGCGGTTGGTGCCGATATCGCGGCTTTCACCGCGGAAGAGATTGGTGTCGAGCTGTTCAAGCTTCAAGAGCTGAATCAGATCTTCGAGAATCGGGTTCATCTTTTCTCCTGAAAAAGCGTTGACCAAATCCTATGCGCTGCGGCTTCTCCTGGGGAGAAGCTCAAGGATATTGCGCCCGCCGCTCTTCGAAAGCTTCACGGCGCGGCCCCGCTCGTAGAGGGAAGTGATTCGTGAGTCCAAGAGATGCCTCTCGTTCTCTGCGCCGACCCACAGCAGCAGTCGAGCTTCAGGCGAGCGCTGGTGGAGCGCGGCAAATATGTCGGGGGACAGAGCCAAGGCTCGGCTGGTGTAGAGGTCCACTGGATAAGGAAGGCGGAGCTGCGGAGGCAGAGGGTTTTCGACTTTGGTCTGGAGCACGCTACAGGTCAGCCTCTGTCCGTGCAGATCCTGGCCGCTTCCGAGGCTCTGCATTCTGCGCAGGGCCGCGAGCAGGAAAAGGCATTTACGCTGCCGGGGTTCGACAAGAGAAACCCGGAGCCCCGCGCTGGCGGCTAACACCAAGCCTGGGAATCCCCCTCCACTCCCCAGATCTACAAGAGATTGATCGGTATCTTCCATCAGCGAGAGGGCCACTAGCGACTCTCCATAGTGGCGGTCGAGAATCTCGTGGGCCGTACCTGGACCGATCAACGACAGCTTTGGATTCCAAAGTCGCAGCTCGGTGAAGTGAGCCCAGAGCGACTCCACAACCTGGGCTTTTGGGAGGCGTCGGATCTTGAGCCAAGAATCGTCGAGGAGACGTTCGATGGCGCGCTCGAATCGATCCTCCTTTATCGCCGGTATTGGACTTCCCATCGAGCCGCTGCTCCTCCAGTCCTACTGGGCATCTCAATCGTGCGAGCCGCTTCTCATCAGGCTTCGCCTCGTGACCTGAGCTCCCCGACATCTGAGCCCTCCTAGATCAGCTCATGTTTCACGTGAAACACGGCCTTCTGAGCCATGAGTCCCAGAGCTGTTCGAGCCCCGGGCCCTGGACTCGGCTTGCAAATCACAAAACCCGACGACCTCCGCTTGCAGCGGCGACGCCGGGTTTCTGTGGGACTCTTCGTCCTGGAGGGCCTCGGGGTCTCCGAAGAACGGCCTACTGGAAGTTAAGCCCCTGACTCCATACAAGCTCTAGAGGCGGAAGCTTAATCTGCGAGAACTATCTTGACCCGCTTCATAAAGCCATGGCCTTGGCTGATCGTGTCGACTTCGGAATGATCCACCAAGGCGAGATGAACAATCCGCCGATCCGCCGGATTCATGGGACTCATGGTCTTGGATCGACCTCGCCGCATCACCTCTTCCGCGATCTCCAGAGCCGCGTTCCTCAGGTTCTCCTCATGGTTCGCCCGAAACCCATTGCAGTCCACGTGTACCGAGATGGAGCGTCCCACTAGGGCTCTCGCCATCCGGGGAACGATGTGCTCGATAGCTTTCAGGACCTTACCGTCCTCCTCAACTAGATACTCGGAGTCTTCCCCCGAGAACTCAATCTCCATCGTTTCGCCCTCGGCGATGGCGTACTCGATCTCGAGATCCATGACGTCGAGAATTCGCTCGAGGCACATCTCGATCGCGATGATCTCGCGACTGTCGTCCTCATCCTCAAGATCTTCCTCTTCCCAGCCGTCGTTCTCGGGGTCCCAGGAAAACTCCTCAACGGTGACGTCTTCTCGGCGTGCCCGCGCCTTCTGCGACCCGCGACGACCTCGACGTGATCTCGGGCGGCCGGCCTCTTCCGCGGTGACCGCCTCCTCCGCGGGAGCCGACTCCTCGGCCACCTCTTCGGAGCCCGATCCGTCCCTGGCGCCAGAGGCTTCAGCCACCTCCCCAGAGCCTTCGGTAGCGGCCTCTTCAAGCCCGGTATCGGCCTCTGCAGCGTCAACGCCAGTGCTCTCGGCGCCGGCCTTTTCAGCGCTTCCCGTATTCTCGGCGGAACTCTCCGCTTCCTGCACGGATTCTGAAGCTCCGTCGGAATGGGACTCCTGCGGTAAAGACTCAGCCTCTACTTTTTCCAGCCGCTCGGGGTTCACCTCGATCACCACCCGACGGCGAATATTCAGGAAGCCGTGCTTCTTATCTCGTATCGTGTAAGCGAGAACGTCCGGATCGACCTTGTAATGGCGGGCCGCTGACATCACGGCCTGTTCGATGGAGTTCCCGGAAAAAAACTGTCGCTGCATGAGTGGTCTCCGCCTGCCTTATTCGCGATTCTTCATCCTGTTGATCAAGCCCTGCTGGCACATCGTCAGGAGGTTATTGGTCGTCCAATAAACCACCAAACCGCTGGGGAAGTAGATGGCGAAGGCAGTGAACATGATCGGCATCAATTGCATCAGGCGACGCTGCATCGGGTCGGGCGGCGCCGGGGTCATTCTCTGAACCAAAATACTCGTGGCGCCCATCAGGAGGGGCAGCGGGAAAGTGTAGGGATCCGGCTGCGAGAGGTCCTGAATCCACCCCAGCCACTCCGCTCCCCGAAGCTCGACGGAGGTGGTGAGGAGTCTGTAGAAGGCGAAGAATACCGGCATTTGAAGCAGGACGGGAAGACAACCTGCGGCGGGATTCACGCCCGCGCCGCTATAGACCGCCATAACTTCCTCATTCATCTGCCGCTGCATGTCCGGCTTCGGTCTGCCCTGCTTATCCTTCAGCTTGTTGCGGTACTTATTGCGGATCGCCTGAACCTTCGGGTTCAGCTCCTGCATCTTGGTCATCGACTTCTGGCTTTTGTGGGTCAGCGGGAAGAAGACGAGGCGAATCAGCAGAGTCACGAGCACGATCGCCCAGCCGTAGTTGGCCACGACCGTTTCGTAGATCCAGCCTAGGATCAGGTATAGGGGCTTTGCGAGAACGCCGATGAAGCTACCCCAGCGCACGGTCTCCTCGAAGCCATACGGCAGACTCGACAGGTAGCTATAGCGTTTGGAGCCGAAATAGCTCCGGAAGGACAGCTCGCTGTGGTCGGCCTCCAAAATGACCAGCATTTCGGCTTTGAGGTCTTCCTCCGAAGACGAGGTGTCGATCGGCAAAAAGCGCGGCTTTTGCTCTTCGATCTCCTCACGCTGAAGAATCGGTCGCACCCGCACGTCTTCGACGCCCGCGCCCGGAACTAGGCCGACGAGGAAGAAGTTATTCTCGAGGGCTACCCAATCGAGGCTCTCCGCCGCCAAGACCTCGTCACCCTCCAGCTTGTCGGCCTTGAGCGTTTCAAAATCGCCGGCCCGCTTGTAGCCCACGGCCCTGTCGAGAAACTGGCTGTAGCCACCCCGCTCCTTCTCGTTCGCGATGCCGGGACCCACCACAACGCCCCAGCCCGTGCCGTCAACCCGTACCTCAACGTCCAGAAAACCACGCTCGTCGAGCCTGAAAACTTTTTCAGCGACGCCGGCCTGGCTCGAATGCCTGAAAGTGAGGACCTCAGCCGAGCCTTCCTGGGAGCGTTCGGCCACAAAGAGAGCCTTGTTGAGCGCGGTGCCCCGATCCCCGAAGACAAGGGAAAAGGGGTAGAGGTCGTCGCCCC
>JBCCLG010000005.1:0-24991 GCA_039027015.1 Acidobacteriota bacterium
CCCAGCTGCTCGCCGCCGAGCTGGCCTACCGACTCAGCCTCTGGCAGCAGTCGGTCACCTACTTCGAGCGCGCCGAGGCGGCCGAGCCCCTCGCGCCGGATCAGGAGTTCTACCTGGCGGTGGCGCTCTATAAGTCGGGCGAGCAAAGCGCCGCCGAGCAGCGCCTCGAGCGCTGCCTGCCGCGCATTCGACCGTCGAACTTTGTTCAATTTTGGTCGGCGCGCATCCGCGGCGACGGCTAAGTCGCACAAACGATCTGTCGAGGCCCGGCAGCCGCAAATTGAAGAGTCTTCAGGATTTGCAGCTCCCCCCTCGATCGGCTATGCTCCGGACAATCCACGTTTTCGAGGAGTCCTCCCCATGCGCAGTCCGACCTTCCTAACCGCAGCCGCCCTCGGCGTGCTTTTCTCGTGGGTCCCCGCCCAGGAGACCGCGGCTCAATCCGACCTCCAGGTCGACACCGATCCGATCGACTGCCTGCCGATCAACGAAAACGGTGCCGCCTTCGCGACGGTCGACAATAACGTTCCAGACACCACCGTTCGGCTCTACTTTCGCCGCATGCACGACTCGGTCGAGGACCTCTACTGGGTCCGCATGAAGCCCGCGGGGCAGGGTCGCTACTGGGGCGTGATGCCCAAGGCGGAAGACCGCGAGGTCGTGCGCTACGACATCGAGGAGACCCGTCAGGAGATCCAGGAGCAAAACTCGTGGGCCCAGTGGTGGCGCGAAAAGGACGCCTCGGATCACCGCAATCCGACCTCCGAGCTAGACGACGACCTGATCCGCGAGCGGGCCAGCCAAGGCAAGCAGATCGAGCGCGACTGGCTCGGCGAGATGGACGACCCGACCTTCCAGCGCTGGCTCGAGCAGCTCGAGAACGAGCCGGCCGAGTATTACGCCTCGGTCCACGACTACAGCGGCCAGCAGATCGCGCGTTCGCGCACCCGGGTCGCGGAAGTCAAAGAGAATTGCCGGGTTGACCTTACCCCTGAGCAGGCCGGCGAGGCCGAGAACCTCACCGTTGGCGAGACCGCCTATTGGCAGCGCGATGAAGGCGTCTTCCACTGGCTGTGCGACGGCATCATCTCGCGGGTCGACCCCACCAACATCAAGCGCGGCGACGGCATCTGCCGGGCCTGCGTGATCGCCTGGTGGAAGCGCAAGGAAATCCTTATTCCCGCGGCGGCCGGCGCTGGCCTGATCACGGGCATCCTGCTGATCGAGGACGACGAGCCCGAGACGGTCACCCCAACATCGCCCTGAAGTATCGACCGAGGCGGGCACTCTCGGCAGACAGCACAGCCCCGCCGTCCGCGTCGGGCTTCCAGGGAGAAAGAGCGCTTCTCATAGCGTGGCCGCGAGCACACCGCCACGCTACGAACGGCGCTCTTTCGTACGTAAAGTAAAGGCCAAGAAAAAGCCTGGCGCCGTCGCCTAGGCCGCCTTGGTCCCGGGCCAGGCACTCGCTAGGATCGCAAGATGCCTAGCCCTGCTCAAAGCTCCGCGAACCTCGAGAATCCGGCTCCCGCGGCCTGGAGGCGAGCCCTTTCGGTCGCCGGCTGCGTGGTGCTCGGCGCGGTTTTCTTAGTCGCCTCGTGGGCCAAATCCATAGACCCCAGCGCCTTCGCGGATCAGATCCGATCCGAGGGGCTCGAGATCGTGCTCTCGGCCCAGGCCGTGGCGCTGATCGCGCTTTTTCTGGAGTGGTTCCTAGGCATGGCGCTCGTGCTCGCCATCAGGCGACCCATCGTCCTGGTGCCCTCGAGCCTGCTGGTGGCCTTCTTTATGTTTTTGACCGGGCGCAAATACTGGCGCTGGTCCAACGGCGAGGAGGTCGCGGAGGGCTGCGGCTGCTTCGGCAATCTGGTGGACCGCACGCCCGCGGAAGCCTTTTGGCAGGACCTTCTGCTGATGGTCCCGGCCCTGCTCCTCTCCTGGCTGGCGCTCGAGGCGGGGCGCTCGCCGCGCTGGCGCCTGGGTGCGGCGACGGTGGTGGGCGTCGCGATGACCGTCTTCGCGTGGCGCGCTCCTCACCTTCCGATCGACGATCTGGCCACTCGCCTGAAGCCCGGTATCGACCCTTTCAAGCTCTGCGTCGGCGGGTCCGACAGCCCGGAAGTCTGCATGGATGCTATTCTTCCGGAGCTTGAGTCCGGCGAGCACATGATCATCCTGGCCGATCTATCGGACGAGTCTTTCGCCGAGAGCGTCCCCGCCATCAACGACTATTCCCTGAACCCCGACCACCCGGCCCTTTGGGTTTTGAGCAGCGCAGACGAAGACGAGCTCTTTACTTTTCGCTTCACCCACGGCCCGATTTTTCAAATCCGCGAGATTCCGTCGCCCCTGATGCGTCCGCTCTATCGACAGCTGCCGCGCTCTTTCACCGTCGTGGGCGGCGTCGTCACCGAGACATGGGCCGGACTGCCGCCCATGGGTAGCGCCGGCGCAGAGCCGGGCTCCGCCTCGCAGCCGTAAGTAACAGCTAGGCTGGCGACCCCCCCTCTTACCCTTCACACGAAATCGACCGATTATCAAACCCGCGCCGGAGAGTCCCACACCCGAGAAAAAGGGAGGGGCCGGGCGCTCGACGGGAGACCCCCTCATGCTGCAGCGCACCTCATCGAATCCAGCCCGCGGTCTCGCCCTGGCGCTCCTGCTGGTGCTGGTCGCGCCGGCGGCCGGAGCGCAGAGCGAGTCCGACGCCATCTTTCGCAACTTTCAGCCCTCGGGCGACTTCTCCGTCACGATCGGCGGAGAAACCTTCGAAAACGTCGAGCTCTACCACGCTGAGCAGGCCGGCGCGTACCTACTGATCGGACCCGAGCTGTCCTCTCCCCTGCTGATCAACACGCGCACGCGTTTGGTGGAGCAGATCAGCCTGCTCAAGGTCGCCAAGCGCGATTCCGGCATCATCGACCTGCTCGCCGACGCCAGCTTCGAAAGCCTCGGGCCGTTCGCCGTCGGCAGCCAGCAGCTGTCCTTCGAGTACAAGGGCAAAAAGGTCGTCATGGAGCCCAAGCCGCCGCTGCTCGGCCTGCAAAAGCCCCAGTCCCTGGTCGACCACAACCCGGCCTACGGCTTCAAATCTGATCAGTACACCCCGGACGGCTCCCAGCTCGCTCGCCTGCGCGAGGAGGGCAAGGACGTTCGGGTGCGCATCTACTTCGGCAACTGGTGCCCGGTCTGCTCCCGGCTGGTGCCCAAAGTCCTGAAGGTCCAGGAGGGTCTCGCCGACTCGAAGATCAACTTTGAGTACTACGGCATGCCTCGACCGATGTCCGACGATCCGATCTCCACGGAGCAGAAGATCAACGGCGTTCCGACCGGGGTGGTGTACGTCAACGGGGTTGAAAAGGGTCGCCTGAACGGCCGCGACCTCTACAAGCCGGAAGCCAGCATCGCCAGGCTTCTCCAGGGCTCATGACCGTGCGTCTCCTGCGCACGGCCATGCCGCTCGCCCTGGCCGCCGCCTGCGTCCTCGCGGCGCTGCCGGCGGCGGCCCAACGCGATGGCGACGCCGACGATGCGGCGCTTGCCGAGGAAAAAGGCCATACATTCGGGGTCGAGATCAAGGCGCACTTTCGCGACAGTGACGCCGAACGCTTCGGCCTACGCCGGCTCTCCGACCCGGCGGGTTCCCCTCCCACCGCCTTCCTCGAGACGGTCGAGGCCGGCGAACACTTCGAGGTCTCGACCGCCACCGTCTTCTATCGAGGAACCTGGGGCGAGGAGGGGCGCTGGAACGCCAAGGCCAAGATCGACTTCATCGACCTCCACGACCGCAACCCCACCTCCTCGGATCGCGAGTGGGATATCGATGAGCTGTGGCTGACCTACGGCCGCGAGCTCGAGCCCGATGAGCTGCACGACAAGGGGTTTTCGGGCTACGTCAAGCTGGGCAAATTCGCCAAATTCGAGCGCCAGGACGACCGCCACCTCGAAAGCTACGGACTGATCAGCACCGCCTCCAACCGTCTCGAGGACGTCGGCGTCGAGGTCGGTCTCGACTTCGGACGCTTTTTCTACGCCAAAGGCTCGATCACCCAAGGCAATCCCCTCTTCCTGCGCGACGTCAACGCGCTGGCGGGCGATAAGACTCTCCGGCCCAGCTACGCCCAGCTCGGTCCTCCTCGTGAGCTCGGCTCGGGATTTCCGATCCTCTACGACGCCGACGTCGACGAGATCGACTTCGACAACCCCGAGACCGGACTCGCCCTGGGTCTGCGCACGGGCGATGAAGGCGGCTTCTGGTCCTTCAACCTGATGGCCTTTCGCTATTACCGCGAGCTGGCCGACGCCGTCGATCTCGACAACACCCCCTACGACGGCGACCTCGCCCTGCTGCTCGGCCCCTTCAACTCGAGCCCCCTGCCGATCACCAGCAGCGAGAAAGAGGAGTGGGGCCTCACCGCCTGGCTCTACGCGGGCGACCTCACGCTCTTCGCGCAGTACATCGACCAGGAGATCGCGGGGCTCGAGCGCACCGGATTCGAGGTCGAGGTTTCCTACGACATCGCGCTGCCGTATTGGGGCGCTCTGTGGGGTCGCCAGGTGCTGCCGTTCATCGCCCCCGCCGTTCGGTATTCGGAGCTGGATCCCGAATTTGGCGCGGTTCCGGGCTCGCTGATCATCAGCGCCGACTGGGACTGGGAGAAGATCGACTACGGCCTCCGCCTGGGTCTTCTCGAGGGCGTTGCCGACATGACCCTGGAGTACAACGACAACGAATTCATCCGCGCAGGCCGAGAGGAAAGCGCCGACGAATTTCTCGCCACCCTGCGCCTGATGTGGGACTGGAGAACGCTCAGCGCCTTCTGACTCGGCTCCTCGAGGCTTCAGCGCTCGGCGGAAAGAGCCGGGGCGAGGCGCTGCGCGAGCGCCTCGCCGATCACCCGATGGCCCTCGGGATTGGGGTGCCAGATATCGTTGGCGTAGGCCCTCGGAGGCCCGCCGGCGTTGCGGAAAGTAGTGAGGGCGTCGAGCGTCTCGAGACCCGCTCGGCCGGCAAAGTCGCGCAGGGCGTCGTGGATCTCGAGATGCGAATACGCGGCGAAGCTGTTGACGTCCACCGGAAAGATCGGCAGCACCACCAGCAGGAAGTTCGCGTCGGCGCCGTCCGACAGCCGCTGCATCTCCGCGATCTCGTCGAAAACCCGCTGCCGGTTCTTGCGGAAGCTGTGGGTGTGAAAGTCCACGCCGCGCAGGCGGCGCACCAAATGCTCGAGTTTGACCAGGAAGAAGCTGCGGGGCTTACGGAAGTAGAGCACCTTCTCGCCGGCGCTGCTGGTGAAGTCAAAGTCGTTAAGGCACAGGGTGTAAACCACGAAGTCCGGCGAGAAGTCGAGCACTCGGGCTCTGAGCAGCTCGGCGATTTGGGGCGTGCTGTAGCCGTCGATGCCGAAGTTGAGGGCCACCACGCCTGGATTCTGCAGGCCGCGGATCGAGCGCTCGAAGCGGCGGACAAAAATCGTCGGCTCCTCCTCACCGTAGCCTAGGGTCACGGAATCGCCGATGAAGGCGACCCGCACCTCGCCCTCGTCCTTCTCGAGGTCGATCCCCCGGCGGTCCCTGAAACCGTGCTCGTTCGTGCGGATGCGCTTATGCTCGCGGTTGGGGCGGTACTCCCACATCAGCTCGGGATTCTCAGACGGTCCGGTCACCGTGCCGAGCCACGCTTTGCCCGTGAAGCCCTGCCGCCAGTCGTAGTAGCGCCAGTGCGCGGCGGCCTCGTAGGCGCCGATCAGCAGAGCCGCCGAGAGGATCAGGCTGGTGAGCGCCAGGAGCGCCTTCTTCACCGGTTCCGCCACGGCAGGGACTCCACGGCCGCGACTCAGCCAGCCGCCGCGGTCTCGACGGGCCGCTGGCCCTCCGCGGCGGCGGCGAACCGACGCACGATCTCACCCGCGGGCTCGATCTCGCGCACCCCGGCCACGCTCTTGCCCGCCTGCAGGAAATCCTTGGAGGAGTAGCTGCTGCGCATCGACTTCTTGAGCTTCCACAGCGACTGCAGGGAGTAGATCATGCGCATCCAGTGCTTGGTCTTGCGCCCGCGGAGCATGGTGCGAGCCAGCGGGCCGGCCTTGTAGCCAATGCGGTCGAGGTGGGGCGTGCGGATCACCGCCACCGGAACGCCGGTCAGCCTCTCGGTCAAGACGATGTCCTCTTCCGTGGCGTCGACCACCGCCTGCTTATAGTCCTGATGGGAGTTGCACTCGTCGGTGGCGATGAAGCGGGTGCCGATCTGAACCCCGGCGTAGCCTAGCCCCATCGTCGCGGCGAATCCGGCCGCATCGCCGACGCCGCCGGCGGCGACCACCGGCACGCCGAGATCCCCGAGATCCTCCAGCAGATGGGCCGCCGAATGATCGCCTGCGTGCCCGCCCGCCCGCTCGTTGACCGCGATCAGCCCGTCGACTCCTGAGTCCACGGCCTTCTGGGACCATTTGCGGTTGACCACATCGTGGTAAACCTTGCCGCCGACCGCGTGGGCCTTCTCGACCACCCAGCGCGGGTTGCCGAGCGAGGTGACGAAGAAGCGCACGCCCTCCTCGATCGCCTCGTCGACGTAGCGGCGCATGCGGTCTTCGTACACCTTCGAGGATTTCTCGACGATTACGTTGAGGCCCACCGGCTTCCGCGTCAGGCTCGAGATCAGCTGCATTCCCGCGCGAAACTCGTGCCCGTGCACGTAGACCAGGGAAAGAGGCTGTACGATACCGATGCCCCCGGCCTCAGAAACCGCAGCGACCAGCTCCGGGTTGCTGCACGGGTACATCGCCCCGCAGATCAAAGGGATCTCGATCCCCGCGTCTCGCGTCAAATCCGTGTCGAAGCGTGCGCTATCGGCTGCGTCGGCCATGGTGTCTTCTCCTGATGAGCCCGTGCGAGCCGGTCCGTCTCGAGGCGATCCAACCCCTGGCGCTGGGGCGGATCAGCCCGCCGAAACGCCCGGTCCGGCGCCGCGCCCCGCCGCGCAGATCCGGGCCCGCTCATCCGGCGTAACCCCGAGAGTATGTTCGAGCATTCATCATTGCTTTTCACCGAGCCGCTCTTTAGCCCAAAAATCTTGCCAATAGTGCTGACCCTTGCGCTGCTGGCCCTCGCTGCGATTCCCGCATCGGCCGAATCGAGCGTGACCTGGAGCGGCTTTGGCCTGGTGCGCGGTGCGGGGGTCGACGCTCCGGACTCCTGGCTCGAGAACGGGCTGGGCCGCTTCAGCGTCGGCGGCGAAGAAGAGGCCTCCGGGTTGGCCAAAAGTCAGGTCACCCTCGAGTGGCGCCCGACCACCACGGTCGGCGTGTTCCTGCACGGGGTCGCCCGCCTGGAGCCCGAAACCGAGGGGGGCGACGCCGTCGGCCTGGTCGAGGCGTTTGTGACCTTCGACTTCGGCCTGCGCTCGGCGGACCGCTTCCACACGCAGATCGGCCATTTCCTGCTCCCGACCTCGCGCGAAAACATCGAGGTCGGCTGGACCTCTCCCTACACTCTGACCTTCTCGGCGCTCAACAGCTGGATCGGCGAAGAGGTCCGCGGGTCGGGCATTCTCTCCTCGTACCACCTGGCAATCGGCGAGCGGGACGAGCTGGCAATCGGCGCCATGGGGCTGTGGAATAACGACACGGCGGGCGCCCTTCTCGCCTGGCGCGGCTGGGCCTTCGGGGACCGCCTGAGCGTGATCGAGGAGACCCTTCCCCTCCCCGACATCCCCGCCCTGCGCGACGGCGGCGCTTTCGACGAGCAAAACGACGTGGGGACCACGCCGTTCACCCGCGATCTCGACGGCCAGGCGGGCTGGGGCGCCTTCATCCGCTGGCAGCGTCCCGACGTCGCGACGCTGCAGTACACCCGCTACGACAACCGCGGCGACCGCGATCTGCACGGCGGCGAATACGCCTGGGACACGCACTTCGATCTCTTCGGCGCCGACCTTCACCTCGGCAACTGGAGCTTCGCCGCCGAGTTCATGACCGGCTTCACGAAGATGGGCATACCCAACGGTTTCCGAGCCGCGGCCGACTACCACGCCGGCTATCTGCTCGCCTCGTGGGCGAACGAGCGCTTCCGCTTCTCGCTGCGCTACGACGATTTTGAGACCGAAGAGCAGGACTTCAGCGTGCTGGACGACCCCAACTCCGGCTCGGGCAACGGCTTCACCCTGGCGGCCTTCTACGAGTCGCCACGCTACCCCATGCGCCTGGGCGTGGAGTTTCTGGACGCCGACGCAGAGCGCACCACCTTCGGGCTGCTCACCGGCGACGGCGAGAACGGCGGCCAAACCCTGCTCCTGGAGGTTCGCTATTACTTCGGGTCTTGATTTAGGCCTGAGTCTCGGCCCTTCAGCGCTCGAAGCGGTAGGAGAAAGAGCCGTCGGTCGAGACCTCGGTTTGGCAAAAACCCGAGATGTGCAGGGCGTCGAGGATTTTCTTCGACTCCTCGAGGGTCAAAGACGTCTCCCGCGCCACCATGCCCGGCGTCAGCCGCCCCTCGGAGGCGGAGGCGAGGCCCAGGATTTGGCGCTCCAGCGACTCCCGGCGCAGGCGGCTGCGCGACTGGATGGCGCTCTTGACCATCCAGATCCCCGCGACCGCCGGCAGCAGACCGATGCCGAGCACCATCGCCAACTCGCCGCCGGCATTGCCGCTCTCCCCCCAGCTCACCGCGGTGCCGAGGAGAATGATCAATCCGAACAGCCCGAGCACCAGCCCCGCGGCTCCCATCGCTAACTCTTTGAGACCCATACCCCATTGTAAGCAATCGCGCGGACCTCCACCATCCCGCCGCGCCCACGGCAGCCGCCGGAACTCGGATCCCACCTTCAACGCCCGCCGCCGCTATCGGAGAACGAGAACCGCCATGACCCGATCCCTCACCTTCGCCTCCCTACTCCTGCTCGGGCTCGGTCTCACGATCGCCCTGCCGAAGCCCATCTCCGGCGCCTCCGACTCCCCCCTCGAGGTGTCGTCGGCGCACGGCCCGGTGGTCGTGGAGCTCTTCACCTCCCAGGGCTGCTCCAGCTGTCCGCCCGCGGACCGCCTCTTCGGACGCCTCGAAGGCGACGTCATCGCGCTCTCGTTCCACGTCGACTATTGGAACCACCTGGGCTGGCAGGACCCCTTCTCGAACGAGCGCTGGTCTCAACGGCAGCGGCAATACGGCCGAGTGCTCAGGCCGCGGGGCTATATTTACACCCCGCAGCTGGTGATCGACGGCCAAACCGAGGCCGTGGGCTCCGACGAGCGGGAGATCCGCAAGCTGCTCACGGAAGCCGCCGCCAGGCCGAGACCGGCGCGGGTGGCGCTCGAGGTAGAGCGCGCGGGAAGCTCGCTCAAAATCGCGGTGCAGGCCGAGATGGCCGGCGACGCGGGCGGATCTTCACGGCTCTTCGTGGCCGTGACGGAGGACGGCCTTGAAACCTCGATTCCGTCGGGCGAGAACGCCCGCCGCACCCTCGCCTACCACCACGTGGTGCGCGAGCTGCACGCGGTGGGAGGCGGCGAGATCCAGCCCGGTGGCGGCAGCGGCGGCGGCGAGCTGGTGATCGACCTCGACCCCGCCTGGCGCTCGGAGCGCCTCGCCGTGGTCGCTTTCGTGCAGGACGAGAAGAGCCTGGCCGTTCACGGCGCCGCCAGCTGGCGGTCCTGACGCCCGGCGGGGGCCGGTCAGCCGAGGGGAGCCCGGTACCAGCAGCCCTGGCCGTCGGTCTCGTCGATGCAAACGCCCATGCTGTCGAGGTGGCTGAGGTCCAGCTCGCGGTCGAGGTACTGCCAGAAGAAGCGCGCAAACGCCTCGACCGAAGTGTTGACCACCGGCAGGATCTGCACGTCCTCCTCGGGCATTACGTAGCGGCGATCCGCGTAGCGCAGCTCGAGGTGCCGGCCGTCGTCGAGCCGCTCGATCTCGAGAAGAGGGCTATTTTCGGGCAGCAGCACCTGGGTATCAAGGCGCTCACAAAGGGCCCGGATCGCCTTTTTGGTATCCACGAAGTTCACCACCATCTCGACCGAGTCGAGGGCGCGGCCGGTGAACTCCACTTTCACGGTGTAATTATGCCCGTGCATCCACTCGGCCTCGTCCGGACCGAAGATGGTGAAGTGGCCGGAGGAGAACTTGAAGTCCTGCTTGGCGAGAACGACGGTGAAGACCCCCTTGGGGTCGATTTCGGTATAGGAATTTTCGGTGCTCATGGCTCTCGTGAGGGGTCGGTCGGTAGAAAAGGGGAAGAGGATCGGGGCCGTCACACGGAGCGCCGCAGACGCAGCTGGGCGACCGACTCCATATGACCGGTTTGGGGAAACATATCGAGCAGGGTCAGAGATTCGAGGCTGAAGACCCGGGTCAGGAGCTTCAGATCTCGCGCCAGGGTCGCCGGCTGGCAGGAGACGTAGGTCAGCCAGCGGGGCCTGCGCGCCATCAAAAGGTCGCGGACCTTGGCGGATAGGCCGGCGCGCGGCGGATCGACGAGCACGCGATCCGGGCCCTCGGGAAGGCGGTGAATCCAGGCCTCCACCGCGCGGCCAATCGCCCGCACGCCGGCTTCAAGGCCGTTGGCGCGGGCGTTGCGCCCGGCGAAGCGGATCGCCAACCGGTCGCCGTCGACCGAGGTCACCCGCCGGTAGCGGCGCGCCAGGGGCAGGCTGAACAGTCCGACCCCGGCATAGAGATCGAAGGCCTCGCCTTGCCGGGGCGCGCCGGCTCCCGTGCCGACCAGCTCGTCCGCCAGGGCGTGCTCCACCAGGCGCTCCGAGAGCGCGTGGTGAGCCTGGAAAAAACAGCGGCCGTCGTACTCGTAGACCAGGTCGCCCACGGTCGCCCGAATCTCGCCCCCCGGCATCCCCGAGTGGGGCGGTGAGCAGGTCCAGGAGCCGTCGTCGCCGGCGGAGAGATCGAGGCGAGGGGGGCTCTTCTCGTGCAGGCCACGGCGCACGGCGCCGCCGCTCAGCGCGGCCTCCAGCTGGGGCCTCAGCACCGGACACTGCTCGACCGTCACCAGATCGTGACTGCCGCGACCGAAATAGCCGATTCTGGGGCCGCGGTCGGTCTGCTCAATTTGCACCTGGGTGCGCGAGCGATAGCCCCACGGATCGCCCGACACGACCTCGAAGCGCGACGGGCTCTCGATGCCGCCGATGCGGCGCAGGGTCTCGAGCACCGCGTCCGCCTTGAGGCGCAGCTGCACGGCGTCTTCGAGGTGCTGCAGGTCGCAGCCGCCGCAGGCGTCGAAGTGGATGCAGGGGGCCTCCCGGCGGCCCTCGCCGGGCTCCAGGATCTCGACGATTCGAGCCCGCGCATAGCTCGCCTTGCGCTCCTCGAGGCGCACCCGCAGGCGGTCGCCCGGCGCCGAACGCGGCACGAAGATAGGCAGGCCCTCAAAGCGCGCCAGGCCTTCTCCTCCGGCCACGAGCTTGTCGACCACCACCTCGATTTCCTCGAGCCCCTGGAGAACGGGGTTCGGCACCGCGCCGGCGGTCCGGCCCGCGGGCGATCGGTGCGCGGCCGGCGAGTCCGAGCGTCCGCCCGCGGGCCGGCGACGGGGCTTGCGGCCCCGGGCGGCGCGGCGCCCGCTCTTGCGACGGGCGCCGGCGGCTTCGGGAGAAGACGAGGCGTGGGTTCGGCGGGCTCGTCCGCCGCTCGGGGTTCTCATGCTGGAGGGAAGGGCGGATGGATTCGCGGCGCCGAGCTTCGAGGATCGCGCTCGCCGGGGACGAATCGTCCGCTGACCCTCAGATTTCGTTGTAGACCCAGCGGCGGATGGGGGAGAGGCGCTCGCGCACCCTGTCCCAATCCTGCTCGATGAGCCACAGGGTCGCGGCCACCGACGAGATCAGAGAGTTGCCGTCCTGGGGTGTGAAGCAGAAGCCCGTGATTTGGCGATCCCGGCGCACGGTGAGGGTCGGCTCGACGATCACCGTCTGCGAGAGGATGCGGCCGTAGTAGCCGTGATCGCGGCCGAAGCTGAAGATGAGGTTGGCGTTGCGCTTCTCGGTCATGGCAACCCGGGGGTTGCTGCGGAAGCGAGTGCACACCTCCTCGAGGGTGTAGTCCCGATCCATCATCAGGTTGAACCAGATCGAGTGCATATATTGAGTGTTCAGCTTGACCGCGCTGGAGAAGAGATCGAGGTCGAGCCCGAGGGTTTCGAAGAGGCGGTGGGCGTCGAAGGCGTGGTGGGTGCCAAAGTCGGCGTCGCTGTGCTTGCCCACCTCGGGAGCCGGGATGAAGGAGCCGGTCTGGGTGATGTCGTTGGCGCGCCGCATGCACACGAAGGAACCGTGGTCGAAGGCGAAGCTGCCGTCCTCCTGCTCGCTCAGGGTCTTCACCAGGGTGGTGATGTTGTGCGTGTTGCACGACACGATCTGCAGAAAGCGATCCTCGCCGGCCACCAGGGCGTCTTCATTGATGCCCCGGGCGTAGGGCTTTCCGAAGCCGGTTTCGCTTCCCTGGGCGAGAAACCCTTTGGGGCCGGGGAGGTCGTTGTAGAACTGCTCGCGCATCTGGTTACCCACGGGCGTGCAGTCGATCACCACCGTCGCGCGCTCGAGGGCCTGCTCCGAGGAATAGCTCACCTTGTGGCCGAGGGCCTCGAAGTCGGCTTTGCGATCCGAGTCCGTGGTCAGCTTGGCGCCGCGCGACATCAGGTGATTGATGCGCGCGCGCTCGTAGGGCAGGGGCGTGCGCTTGTGGAAGGTCACCTCGTCGACCCCGAGTCGGTCGCCGAAGTCGGTAAACAGTCCGATGAGCGGCTCTCCGATCGTGCCGGTGCCGACAATGTGAACGATGTTGGACATAGGAAAACCTCCGCCGAATGGCGCGTGGGTCTGAGCTCTTCTCTTCTCGTGAAGGGGAACGAGCCTGTCGAGAGGCTGAGGATCAATCGATGAGCCCGGGAGCGGGCCGGACGGCGCGCGACCGGCAGAGTGGATCTCCTGGGTTCCTGAGGCTGCGGCAGGCTAGCACAGTTGTCGGGGGCCAGAAACCGGCCGATTCGGGCCCTCTTCAGGCGGCAAACCAGGCGTCTTCGCCCTCCTTCAGGCCCCACCTTGCAAGGTGCGGGCGGATCGATTCCCGGGCGCCCCTGCGCGCCACGGCGATCACCACGCGGGTACCCTCACGCCACAGGCGAGGCAGCTCCGCAAGACCGTAGACCGGCACGCCGCCGGGGCTGCGACCCACCTTCTTGGCGTCGATATCGACGAAAGCGTCGGCCACAAGGCCCTCGGCGCGCAGGGCTTTGGCGAGGCCCCGGCCGGTAGGACCGGCGCCCCAGAGAATCAATCGGTCCGCTTCGGCCAACGGGCCGCGGGCCAGGAAATGGGCCTTTGCCGCCAGAAACTCCCTCTTGCCGTAGCGCGGGTTGACCCGGGTCTCCCGGCCCGCGTGATCGCGCCACAGATGCAGGATCTGCGGGAGCTTGGCGAAGCGTTCGCCGCGCTGCATCAGGCGCAGCCACAGATCGTAGTCCTCCGCCCACCCCGCCTCCCGATAGCCCCCGACCGACTCCAGCACCGCGCGGCGCACCGTGACGGAGGGATGCACCAAAGGACTCTCGATGAAGCGCTCGCGGACGATCTCCTCGGGCTCGAGCAGGGAGTTGAGCCACGCCTCATAGGCGCGAAAGCCGCCCGCGATCCGCGCCCTTGGAAAGCAGCGAATCCGGCAGGCCACGCCGGCGAGGTCCGGGCGCGCGGCGAGGGCCCGCGTCTGCAGCTCGAGCCTCCGGGGCAGCGCCGCGTCGTCTGCGTCCATGCGCGCGATGAGCGGCGCCCGGCACGCCCGTCTCCCGGCCTCCAGTGCCGGCACCAGGCCCTCCGCCGGCCGCCTCAAAAGCCGCAGCCTGGAATCGCGTCGACTCCAGGCCTCGAGCAGCTCCGCCGAGCCGTCGCAGGAGCCGTCGTCGACCGTCACGATTTCGAAATTCCGCAGGGTTTGGCGCTCCAGGCTGCGCAGCGCGCTCCTCAAGGTCGGCGCGGCGTCGCGCACCGGCATCAACACGCTGACCTCGGGGGCGGGCACCGGCAAGAGCCTCAGCGAGCGTCGGCGCCGGGGGGCCCCACGATCACCTCGGCGGCGCTCTCGATCTCGCGATAGCCCAGCCGGCGGTAGAGGCGGTTCGAGGCCGGATTCGAGAGATCCGCGTAGAGGCAGCAGAAGCCCGCGCCCTCCTCGAGCAGCCGACGACTGAGTCTCGAGATCAGGGCCGAGGCGTAGCCCTTCTTCCGCATCTCCGGCGGCGTGTACATCCAGCCGATGCGCACGCCGCGCGGCGAGCGTCCCGCCACGCCGCCGATCGCCACGTCGTCGCCGTAGATCGACCAGAAATAGAGATCGCCGCCCTCGATCAGCCGCCGGGCGATGGGGGCGGTCTTGAGCGAGGCGGGCATGGCCTCGAGCCTGAAGGCCTCGAGCCACGCTTCGGCCCGCGGCGCGTCCTCGAGGCTCAGACGGCGGAGCAGGCCGGGTACCGGCGGATGGGGAGGCTTGAGGTCGCCGAGCAGGTAGAGAGTCGAGCGCAGGCGCCACGAGGGCTCGCCCCCTCGGCGCGCCGCCAGGGCTTCGCCGAGGCGCCAGGCAGACGCCTCGGGCCCGAAGATCACGGGCAGCTCTCGGAACTCCCGGTCGATATCGGCAGCCAGGGCCTCGAGCCCGCTTTGCGGCAGCCTCGAGACCACCAGCGACGCCGCGGTCTTGACCACCGCTCCGCACGGCCTGCCCGAGCGCCGCAGGGTCGCGAAATAGCGCTCCTGCCCGCCTTCAGACCTGTTCTTGGCGGAGGCCAGGCGCTGGAGAGCGCCCAGCAGAAATTGGTGCCGAGGCTCGCTCAAAACCAGCCACTCGCCGACCGAGTCGAGCACCTCGCGCGCTGAGATAGGGCGCGCCAGCGTTAGCGGCTCAGCGCCCGTCTGGGGGGACTCATTCCGGCCGATCGTGCTCATCAGGACCACAACCTATCGCAGCCGCACCGGTGTCAAAAAGCGGGCTGCCCGTCTCTATTCCTCTATCAACCGCAGGAGTTCGATCATGCTTCTTCGAAACGGTTTCCTGACCCTCGTGGCTCACGCCGCAGCCTGCGGACGAGAAAGAAACCGTCGGCGATTCTCGGGAGCCCGAAGAGCATTCGCCTGAGATCAAGGCCGAAGAGTTCTGACGTCCAGGGCGCGTCAGTCCTGCAAGCCCGGCTCGGCGATGACCGCGAGCGCTTCCTCCGCCTCTTGAGCGATGGTCTTCCCGAAATCGCCTGGACGGGAGTCCCCGAGAAGCGACTCAAGGGCCGGAATCCCCGCCGCGCTGCGCAGCTCGCCGAGAGCGTAGGCGACCCAGAAAGCGACCTGCGGAGGCAGCGGCTCTTGGCTTCCCAGAACCAGATCCACCATGGGGGCTACGGCTCTTTCATCCATCATCCCCGCCAGCGACTCGATCGCGTAGCCGCGCACCTTCTGGGATTCCGCGGGGTCTTTCGCGATCGACACCAAGAGGGCGCCGGCCTCGCCGAAGGAGCTGCTGCCGAGAGCGTAGATCGCCGCCGAGCGCGCGGCCTCGGAGCCGCCGCCCTCGACAAGAGCCTTCAGCAGATCGGTCGGCATCTGCTCAGACCGGCTGATCACCACCTTCGCGAGCTCGAACGCGAGATGGGGCGTTTCGGTCTTCCCGAGAAGAGCGAGGAGCTGCCGCAGCCGAGAGGGGTCGCAGGCCTTCCGGGATTGGGCGAGAAGCCAGGCGAGCTTCGAGGCGTCCTCGAGCGCCGCGGCCGACTCCCGGTGGAGGCGCTCGATCTGCTCGATCAGGGCGTCGGGCTCGGGCTTTTCGGGTAGCGAGTACTTCTCGAGAATCTCGTCCATAAAGGGGAGAGTACCCTCTTGCCATCCGCGAGGGGACGGCCCACGGCTGACTGCGCCGCCCGAGGCCCGCGGGCGGGGACGCTATGCTCGAGTTTCTTAACTCCCCTGCCCCATGGCCGATCTAGGTTTCATCCTCCAACCGACCTACCGCATCATCAGACGGCGGCCGGTCGTGCATCTCTTCGGCGTTCTCGAGAGCGGCGAGTCGTTCCTGGTGCGGGACGACCGCGAGAAGCCCGATTTCTTCATCCGCACCGCCGATGCGGAGCGCGCCGCCAAGCTCGGCGTTCCGGAGCTTGAGACGAGCGACTGGACGACCTTCGACGGCTACCCCGCCTCCCGCGTCCGCTTTCGGCTGCCGAGCGACGCGCCGGCGCTGCGCGACGAGCTGAGCCACCACGGCATCCGGTGCTACGAAGCCGACGTGCGCTTCGCCACGCGGTATTTGATGCGCCGCGGCATCCGGGGCAGCCTGCGCCTCGAGGGCCCCTGGCGCTCGGGCAGGCCGGCGGACGGCCCGGGGCTCGACCGCGTCTACGACAACCCGGAAATCGAGCCCGCCTCCTGGCAGCCGACGCTCACCGTACTCTCGCTCGACATCGAGACCGATATGCGGGCGGACCGACTTTTTTCGATCGCCCTCTTTGGCGCCGGTGCCTCGGAGGTCCTGCTCCACAGCCCGCCGGGGCTCGCGACCCCGGAGGGAGCCCGCGGCTTCGAGGACGAAAGATCTCTGCTCGAAGCCTTCGCCGGAAGAGTGCGGGCGATCGACCCGGACGTCGTGACCGGCTGGAACGTGGTCGATTTCGATTTGAAGGTGCTCGACAAACTCGCCGAGCGCCATGGCGTGCGCCTCGATCTAGGCCGGCGCGACGCCCGCGAGGGCTCTCAGGCCGCGGCCCTGCGCCTGCGGCCCACGCGCTCGCCGTTCTCCAGCCTCGAAGCGACGATCCCGGGGCGAGTGGTTCTCGACGGCATCGAGCTGATGCGCGGAGCCTTCATACGGCGCGACAGCTACTCCCTGAGCTCGGTGTCCGGCGACGTGCTCGGGGAAAGCAAGCTGATCGAGGGGGACGATCGAGGACTCCAGATCTCGAAAGCCTTCGAGAAAGAGCGCGATCTTCTGGTGCGCTACAACCTCCAGGACGCGCGGCTGGTGGTCGACATCCTCGCCCAGCTGCAGCTCGTCGACCTGGCGGTGGCGCGCAGCCGGCTGACCGGCCTGCCGGTCGACCGCGTCGCCGGCTCGATCGCCGCCTTCGACTTCCTCTACCTGGAGCAGCTCAGCCGCAGGCGTATCGCCGCCCCGAGCGTCGAGAAGGTCGAGGACTCGAGCGGAAATTTGGGGGGCCACGTGCTCGAGCCCGACCCCGGGCTGTGGAACTTCGTGCTGGTCTTCGACTTCAAAAGTCTCTACCCGAGCCTGATCCGCACCTTCCAAATCGATCCCCTCGGTCTGGTGGCCAGGCCCGACGGCCAGGAAGACTTGATTGAAGCCCCCAACGGCGCCGCCTTCAGCCGCCGGCCGGGCATTCTGCCGGCCCTGCTCGACGATCTCTTCCCGCGCCGCGAGGAGGCGAAGAGGGCCGGCGACGAGGTGGCCAGTCACGCCATCAAAATCCTGATGAACTCCTTCTACGGCGTGCTCGGCACCACAGCCTGCCGCTTTTACGAGCCCAAGCTCGCCACCGCGATCACCGCCCTGGGCCGTGAGATCCTGCTGTGGTCCAAGGCCCGGCTCGAGGCCTACGGCTATCGGGTGCTTTACGGCGACACCGACAGCCTCTTCGTGCTCTCGGGGGCGGATCGCGCCGAACACGGACGCCGACTCGGCCGGGAGCTGGTGGAGCGGCTGAACGACGACGTGCGGGACCACCTGGCCGACACCTGGGGGGTCACCAGCCGCCTGGAGCTGGAGTTCGAGAAGCTCTATCTCCAGCTGCTCCTGCAGTCGCAGCGCGGCAGCAAGGCGGGCGCCCGCAAGCGCTATGCGGGCCTGGTGGACGACGGCAGCTCCGAGGGAGCCGAAGCGAGCGAGCGAGCGGGGCACGTGGAGTTCACCGGTCTCGAGGTGGTCCGGCGGGACTGGACCGAGCTGGCCAAAAGCGTCCAGAAGGGGCTCTACGAGCGGCTTTTTCGGGGCCGCGATATCGAGGGATTCCTCAAGGAGAGCGTCCAGCAGGTGAGGGCCGGCGAACGAGATGGAGAGATGGTTTACCGCAAAGCCCTGCGCAAACCCCTCGAGGCCTACACCGCCACCACCCCGCCGCACGTGGCGGCCGCCAGGAAACTGCGCGGGAAGAAAGCCGGACGGGTGATTCGATACGTCATGACCCAAGCCGGCCCCGAGCCCGCCGACGAGCTCAGGAGCCGAGTCGATCACGAGCATTACGTGCAGAAGCAAATCCGCCCCATCGCAGAACCCGTGCTGGCCGTTCTCGGCCTCGACTTCGACCGCGTCGTGGGCGATGACGCCCAGCTCTCGCTGTTCTGAAGAGAGGCTCCCTCGCCCATGAAGCCGCGCGCGTCAAGGCCTCATACCGTGCTGGTGATCCTCGCGCTGCTGGGCGTCTCGGCGCTTACCTGGGCGACGGATCGGCCGGCGCCGCCCGAACCCGGCGGCGTAGGAACGCCGGCGGGCGAGGCCGCGGCCGCAGACCCCGCACCGCGGACCCCCTACGAGTGGCGGCTGCCCGCCGGCTTTCCGCAGCCAAGGGTTCCGGCGGACAACCCCATGTCGGAAGCCAAGGTCGAGCTGGGCCGAAGCCTGTTCTTCGACCCCCGACTCTCCCTGGACGGCACCTTCACCTGCGCCGGCTGTCACGACCCCGGCCGCGCCTTCACCGACGGCCAAACCCGGCCGCGGGGGGTCACCGCCGAGCTGCACCCGCGCAACTCCATGTCCCTCGCCAACGTCGCCTACTCCACCCACCTCAACTGGGACGACCCGGCGCCCGCGGACCTCGAGGATCAGCTGCTCACCCCCCTTTTCGGCCACGATCCGGTGGAGATGGGCCTCAGCGGACCCGCGGAGCTCGAGGCGCGCCTGTCGCCCGATCTCGACATGCAGCTCGCCTTTGCCGAGGCCTTTCCCGAGCAGCCCGAGCCGCTCAACGCGCGCAACGCCGGCCGGGCCATCGCCGCCTTCGAGCGCACGCTCATCTCGGGCGGCTCGGACTTTGACCGCTACATGTACGGCGGCAACCCGGACGCCCTCTCCGCCGAAGCCCGCCGCGGCATGCGCCTCTTCTTCAGCGAGCGCCTGGCGTGCTCGAGCTGCCACGGCCGCTTTACCTTCAGCGGGCCGGTGCACTTCGAGGGCGCGAGGCCGGAGTCGACGAAGCGCCGAGAGTTTCACAACACGGGCCTCTACGACACAGGAGACGGAGCCTACCCGGAGCGAAATCCGGGCCTGGTGCGCCATACCGGAGAGGCCGCCGACCGCGGGCGCTTCAAGGCGCCCAGCCTGCGCAATATCGAGGTCACGGCTCCTTATATGCACGACGGGTCGATGGAGAGTCTCGACGAGGTGCTCGACCACTATGCCCAGGGCGGACGCGCCCCCGACAATCCGTTCAAGGATCCCGAGGTCTCGGGCTTTCACCTCACCTGCCAGGAACGCGACGATCTGCTCGCTTTTCTGCGCAGCCTGACGGACTGGGATTTTCTCGAGGATCCCCGCTTCCAGAATCCCAGCGGTTAGTCCGCGCAGACGGCCTTGAATTCTCATCTTTGAAAAGGCTCTCTCCTCACCCTTGAGAATCGAGGACCCGAACGAGTCCGCAGAATCCAGCCTTCGAGGAGCCTCGGCGTCTCTTGCCGCATGGCTCGACTTTTGCTTTAACTCTGACAAGCGGCGATCCCCTTGCCTTCATGCCTCGGGGATCAGGCTGCTGAAGACGACACGCGGGCTTCCTCCAGCCCAACGGTTCCCTCCCTCACTTCGACAGGGCGCAGGTCATCCTCCCTCCAGGCCTGCGCCCTTTTTTTATTGGCGAGGCCGCTGCGACAGCCGGTCGCTGGACGCAAAAAGGCCCTCCGAGTGGAGGGCCTTCCGCTTTGAGGGCTACGACCGTCTGGCTGGCTCGCCGGGCGGCCGCCAGGCTTCGCTTCTAGAAGCGTAGCCTGGCGCCTAGGAAATAGCGCCTCGGATCGACGAATTCGAGGCCGTCGAGGAAAGCCACATCGTCGCCGCCGCTCAGCAGATCCTGCACGATGACTTCCTGCTGGTCGTCGAAGACGTTGAAGATATCCAGGAAGAAATCTGCCTGGAGCCGGTCGTTGATCGTCCACAGGTAGGACACGCGGGCGTCGAGGATGCCGTAGCTGTTGCCGTCGATGAAGCCGATGGCGTCAGCCGCGATGAAATTGTCGACGAAGGTGTCGCCGGGCACGCCGTTCGAGGGGAACGGCGGGTCGGCGCGGTCCGGGAGACTGCGGCCGAAGGCCTGGCCGGAGTTGCGGTTCAGAATCACGCCGGAGTTCCAGCGATAGCTGCCGCCCACCTGGAAGCCGTTGTCCCAGTTGTAGGAGCCGTGAACCTTGAACAGCTGCTCCACGAGGCCGGGCTGAATGCCCTCGCGGTTAGGGGCGCGCGGGTCCAGGAAGATCACGTCGCCGGCGCCGTCGAAGTTGGCGTCGGAGTTGGAGTTGCCGTCAGCGTCGGCCAGGTTGAGCGAGGCCAGCAGCTGCCAGTTGTTGGAGTAGCGCTTGCGGAAGATCAGCTCCAGACCCTGCCAGTCGCGGAAAGCCTCGGAGGGCAGGCTGCCGATCAGGAAGTTGAGGTTGGTCGGAATGCCTGCGAGGCCGTCAAACCCAAAGAACCCAGGGCCGAGAAAGAAGGTGTTCGGATCGTTGATGTCGCCGATCGGCGTGTAGTCGTCGGGCGCGTAGTAGAGCGAGCCGTAGTCCTCGGCCAGGTCGGAGGTCTGGCGATCGATCAGGTTGATCTCGAAGGCCATATTGCTGCCCAGATCCTGCTTATACTGCAGCTGGATCTCCTGGGTCACCGGGGTTTCGATGCGCGGCGCAAAGAAGGCGTCCTGCACGCTCGGGCCGCCGCGGGTGCGGAAGGTGACCCAGTCGCCCAGGGCGTCGACGAAGACCTGCTCCTCGACGATGCGGCCCGTTAGGGTGCCGGCGAAGTCGATGGCGGTATCGCGGAAAGCGTCGAAATACTCGCCGTAGAACAGACCGATCGAGCTGCGGCCGTCGCCCTTGACGTCGTAGGCGATGCTGACGCGCGGCGCGATCTCGGTGTCGAAGGTGCCGACGCTGGCGCCGGTGGAGTCGATGAAGTCGAAGTTCTCGGCGCGGATGCCCGCGTTGACGCTCCACTTGTCGAACTGCCAGGAATCCTGGATGTAGGCGGCCCAGGACTCGGAGCCCTTCTCGTTGGCGCCGCCCTCGGTCTGCAGATCCCGGGTGTAGTTGATGAACCCGTTCGGGTTGCCGGCGGTGCTGTTGAAGGTCATGTTCGACAGCAGCTCGGCGTCGTCGATGATGCCGTTGCCGTTGTCGTCCCACAGACCCAGGAGGGTCGTGGTCTGGGCGGCGGTCAGGTTCTCGCGGAAGCCGTTGGTCTCGTCGGTGGAGACGCCGAAATCGGTGACCGAGAACGGATCGAGAGAGCCGTCGCCGACGACCTCGTTGAGACCGATCGGGCGGCCGATGCTGTTGAGCGAGATGAAGGACGCCTGCGGGTTGCCGACGGTGTTCTGATCCTCGAAGAGATCGCTCTCGCCGATCACGCCGCCGATCTTGACGCTGTGATCGCCCCAGCTCGAGTCGAAGAGCGACTCGAGGGCGATGCGCTGCGACTCGGTCGAGCGGGTGATGAAGCTGTCGATGCCGGCGCCGCCGAAGGTGCCTTCGGTGGTCACGCCCGGCTCGAAGGAGAGGGTGTTGGCGGCGTCGCGGAAGACCGCGAGGCTGTCGAGATCGGCGTCGTGATCGGTGACCGCCAGCTCGAGGGCGGAGACGCCCCACACGCGGTTATAGGACAGCGAGAAGCGCTCGCCGCCCTGCTCGAAAACGCTGTCGGCCAGGTTGGGCGTATCGCGATCGAAGCTGCCGTCCTGCTCGACGGGGTCGGTCAGGTAGGTGCCCGAGAGCACGTCGGCGCCGGTGATCGCCCAGGTGATCTTGCCGAAGCCCTGCTCGTTCTCCTGGGTCGGGGCGCGCAGGAAGTTGCCGGTGAGGCGCTCGACCACGTCGCGCTCCTCTTCCACCAGGCGGAAGCTGGCGAAGAACCAGGCGCGGTCGCGAGCCAGCGGGCCGCCGAGGGTGAAGGCGGTATCGAAGGTCGAGAAGGTCTCGTTGGGGATGTTGTCGTTGTCGTCGACCAGGCTGTCGTCCTGGAAGTAGTAGTTCACCGAACCCGAGAATTGGTTGCCGCCGCTCTTGGTCACGACGTTGGAGATCAGGCCCGGGGCGCCCACGAACTCGGCGGGAATGGCGCCCGTGAGCACCGACTGCTCCTGGATGATCTCGGTGTTGAGATTCGCGCCGTTGGTGCCATCGGTGCGGTCGGTGACGTTGATGCCGTCGAAGTAGTAGAGATTGTCGGTCGAGCGGCCGACGTCGCCGTCAGCACCGTCGCGGTCGCGATAGTTGACGCCGGAGCGGGAGGCCGGGTTGGACGAGCCGCCGAGGGCGTCCTGAACGCCCGGCACGAGCTGCAGGTAGTCCTGGTAGCTGCGCGCGGTCGGCAGAGACTCGGTGAGCTGAAGGGTGATGTCCTGACCGGCTTGGGTCTTGGTGACGTCGACGAGGGGCGCCTCGGCGGTGACGATCAGCTCCTCGGTCACGGCGTCGAGGCCGAGCTGCACGCTGACCGCTGCGGTCTGACCGGCCTGCACGACCACGCCCTGGGTGGTCTGGGAGGCGAAGCCCTCGAGGTCAACCTCGATCTGGTAGTTGCGCGCCGGGTCGAGGGCGACGATGAGAGCGCGGCCCTGGGCGTCGGTGAAGACCGTGCGGCGGGTCAGGGTTTGATCGGAGCTCGCGTTGACGCTCGCGCCCGGGAGCGCCGCGCCGTCGCCGTCGGTGACGGTGACCTCGATCGCGCCGCGCTGCGCCTGGCCGTAGACCGCCGATGAAGCGACGAGCAGGGCCAAGACGGTGAGAGTGAGAACTCTACGCATTCCTTCCTCCTTGAGTGGGGAGAATTTAGAGAAATTTGTGCCAAAGCTGGAAGAACCCAAACTCGCGGTATGCAAGTTCCAGGCCGCTTGCTCAGCGCTCTCGAATCGCGCCATAGGCACGGCCTCCGGGGCGGCCGGAGGCCGGCGGCGGCTTTGGTGGGACGACGGCTCGAGGACGCGGGACCGAAAGTTCCTCCCCGAGGCCGACCGGTCACCGTGAAGCGTGGATTAAGAAATCTTGATCTCGCGGAGGCGAGTCGGGGCCCAGTCGTCCCGCGCTCTCGATCAGCCCGGGCTCAGGAGGCCGGGCGACAAGAGAAATTCAACAATCTGCGGATTAATCCAAAAAAATGGAGGCTGGCCGCCTCATGACCCGCAGGTGCCGCGCAGGGCGGCCAGGCGCCCGGAGGCCGGGGGATTGGGCTGCGCCTCGATCGATCGGCAGTAGAAGACCACCGCCTCGCCCCGCCTTCCCTCCCCTTCGGAGACCAAACCCAAGTAGAAGAGCGCCTGGGCGTTCTGCGGGTCGAGCTCCAGCACGCGCTCGAAAAGGGCGCGCGCTCGGCGCAGCCGACCGCTTTGCGCCAGGGCGCTGCCCCACTCGTTGTAGGCCCAGCCCTGGATCTGCGAGCCGGTGCGCTCGGCGTTCTCGTGAGCCCGCTCGAAGGTCTCGAGCGCGGGCTGCACCTCGCCGCGCATCATCTGCGCCCGGCCGAGCAGCCAGCCGGCGTCGGGATCGCGGGGATCGAGGTCGAGAGCCTTCTGCAGCAGGGGCGCCGCGGCGTCGGGATTCTGCTCGTCGAGGTGGATACTCGCCAGCTGCACCCGCGCGTCGATCATCTCGCCGTCGAGGGCGATCACCTTCTGCAAATGAGGTTTCGAGCGCTGGGCCTGGCCGATATTGCCCAGCGCGACGGCCAGCTGATGGCGCGCCTCCACGTTGTCGGGGGCGCTCTTGACCACCTGCTCGAGGCCGAGCGCCGCCTGCTCGAAATTGCCGTTGTCGTAAAAGGCCTTGGCGCGCTCCCAGACCAGCACCGTGCTGACGCCCTCCACCACCACCTCGCCGATCAATCGGTCGGAAAAGAGGTTGTAGATCGCTGCCCCCCGCGCCCGCTCGGCCATCGCTCGCGCCTCGCTGCGGCGCCCCTGGCGCATATAAACCTGACCGAGGGTGGAGAGGGCCTGGGCGTGCCGCGGGGCGTCCTCGAGAATGCGGTCGAGCAGGGTCTCGGCGGCGTCGAGCCGGCCCTCGGCCAGCTGGATCTGAGCCAGGCTCACCTGGGCGGGCTGCAGGCCGGGCTCGATCTCGAGGGCGCGCTCCAGCTCGGCGGCGGCCTCCTGAGGGCGATCGTCGGCCAGCAGCACCCGGCCCAGGCGCATATGGGCCGGGGCGTAGTCGGGCTGCAGCTTGAGGGCCCGGCGGAAGGCGTTCGCAGAGGCCTCGAGGTCGGTTCCGAGAACGCTGAGCACGTCCGCCAAGAAGTAGGGCCAGCGAACGTTCTGCGCGTCGAGGCTCTCGGCCCGCTCATAGGCCAGGCGAGCCTCTTCCCACAGCTCGTGGGCGTGGGCCACCTTGCCGAATTCTCCCCAGGCCTCGGCCGAAAGCGGAGAGGCGAGAACCGCGGCTCGGGTTGCTCGCAGCCGCTCGGCCACCCGCTCCTCCATGCCGGTCATGTCGGGCTCGGGCACGAAGACGCCCGCTTCTTGGCCGGCGCCCGCGCTGGGGCCCGCGGCGCCAGGGCCCGCCTCGGCGGCTTGATCCTGGGCGTCCGGCGCGCCGCAGCCCGCTCCGGCGAGCGCCAGAATCAGGACTGCGAGGAGCACCGCCTCGAGCCCCTGGACCCGGTGACGGGAGCGCGTCATGAAGCGCCCTCGCCGCGCCGCAGCACCACCGCCCGGTCCGCCGGTCCGCCGGGGAAGCTCTCCTCGAGGCCGTCGGGCCAGCGCACCCGCAGGCCGCCGTATTCGGTAGCCGAGCCGAGACCGAAGTGGGCTCGCGGATCG
>JBCCLG010000006.1:0-24517 GCA_039027015.1 Acidobacteriota bacterium
CGACGTGGAGGCCTCGGGCGAGACCATCAGGGTGAGTCACGAGGGTGATCTGCAGCCTCGGGGGGTGGTCACCGAGCCGCATCCGGGGTTTCCCACCGACCTCCAGGCCCAATACATGACCCTGATGACCCAGGCCAGCGGCACCTGCACCGT
Organism: Acidobacteriota bacterium; assembly: GCA_039027015.1. Lineage (GTDB taxonomy): Bacteria > Acidobacteriota > Thermoanaerobaculia > Multivoradales > J023 > JAUIJL01. The sequence goes on from JBCCLG010000006.1 coordinate 154, forward strand.
GTCCGAGACGGTCTTCGAGAACCGCTTTCAGCACGTGCCTGAGCTGGCGCGTATGGGCGCCTCGATCCGCGTCGACCGCGGCACCTACGCCCGGGTAAAGGGCCCCTCCAAGCTCTCGGGAACCCGGGTGATGGCCACCGACCTGCGCGCCTCCGCCTGCCTGGTGCTGGCGGGCCTGGCGGCCCACGGAGAAACCGTGGTGGATCGCATCTACCACCTCGACCGAGGTTACGAGAGTATGGAATCGAAATTGCAGAAGTTGGGGGCGCACGTCGTGCGGACCCCCGACTGACGCATGCTCTGGCCAGCGACCCTCATCCTCCTCCTAACGGCGGCCGATCCGGCTCTGGATCCGCGCGTCGATCTCGTAGAGCGCCAGCTGACGCGCGACTACGCCCGCGCGCTCGAAATGGTCGACAGCGCCCTCGAGCAGCGGCCCGAGGCGGCCGGCGATCTGGGCCTCAACTACCTGCGCGGCCATCTCCTGCTGCTGCTCGACCGCGAGCCAGAGGCCCTGCAGGCCTTCGCCGACACCATGGCCGCGTCTCCCGAGCTAGCGCCCTACGGGCGCTTTCGCCTGGCGGTCGCCCAGGCGGAAAGCGGTCATCCCGAGGTGGCCGCGGGCCTCTTGGCAACCCTGATCGGCCAGCAGCCCCCCCGCCAGCTCCTGGCGCCGGCGGTTCAGCTGCTCGAGCGCACCCTCGCCGACGGCGGCGACTGTCGCCTGCTCGCCCAGCTCCACCGGGTTCGAGTGCGCAGCCGCGAGCGGCGCTTCCTCGATTTGGCGCGCGCCACCTGCGCGGCGCGCGGCGGCGACCCGGAGAGTGCCCAGGAACGGCTGCTCTCCCTGCTGCGCGAGGACGCGAGGGACGATATCGCCCTGCGCGCGGCCCGCACCTTGGCACCCGCGAGCGATTCGGCCACCCTGCCGCCCCCGGCCTCGATCGCCGTCGGCACGGCGTTTTACGAGCATCGCGAGTTCGCGGTAGCCGCCCGGCACCTGCGCGCCGCCATCGCCCGCGCCGAGCGGCAGGGCGACATGAGCGCGCGCCAGCTCTTTGACGCGCGCTATGCGCTGGCGCGAAGCTACTTCTGGCTCGGGCGGTATCAGACCGCCGCCCGAGCCTACGCCGCCCTGGCCGCCGATACCTCCAGCGCCGGCAGAAAAGCCCAGGTGCTCTACCAGCGCGCGCGCTCCCTCGAGCTCGACCTCGAGGGAGAGGCTTCCTGGCCGCGGGCCTCGGCGGCGTTTCAGGCCGCCCACGCCGCCGAACCCAGGGGACGGTGGGCCGCCGCCGCGCTGATCGGCCGCCTTCGCCTCGCCTGGCTGCGCGGCGACGAGGAGGCCGCCGGCCAGGCCCTCGACGAGCTTCTGCGCCGCCGCAAGCTGAGCCACGCGGCTCGCTCGCTGCTCTTTTTCGCTACCTCAGACCTGGTCAGCGGCCGCGGCGAACGCGCCGGCGCCTGGCTCCAGGCCGCCGACCGACTCAATCGCCTGCCCGACCTGGAGCTCGACTATTGGCGCGGCCGCCTGGCGGAGATCGAGGGTCGAACCCAGGACGCGGTGGAGCGCTATCTCGAGGTTCTGCGGCAGGACTCCTACCATCCCTTCGCCCACGGCGCCCGCCAGCGGCTCGACGGCGAGCTGCTGGCCGAGACCGCGCGCCGGACCGGCGCGCGCCTGGCGGCGTCGGAACGAGCCGAGGCTCTGCTCGGCGCCTGGCTGCTGCTCGGCGACCAGGAGCCCATGGGCGCCGACGCCGCCCGCAGGCTCGACGAGCGCCTGGCGGTGGACAGCCGTCACGTGGCCTTTCTCGAGCTCGACATCACGCCGCCCAAGAGCTGGCCGCTGTGGCGCTCGCGGCTAGCCCATCCCGAAGAGATGCTCCTCGCCCTCGGCCTTTTCGACGAGGCGCCGAGCCGCGTGCTGCGGCACTTCCCGGTCACGGAGCCTCAGCTGGCCTTTACCGGCAGCACCCTGCTCTCCCGGGCGGGCGCCACCAAACGCTCGCTCTATATCGCGGAGATCCTCAACAAGCGGCTGCCCGGGAGCCTGCCCGTGCAGCGCCTGCCCGAGGACTACCGCAAGCTGCTCTACCCTTTCCGCTACAGCTTCCTGATCCTGCGCGAGAGCCGCAAGCGCGACGTCGACCCTTACCTGCTGGCCGGGCTGATCCGCGAGGAAAGCCGCTTTGACCCCGACGCCTTCTCCGGCGCCTCGGCCCGGGGCCTCACCCAATTCGTCTTCCCGACGGCGCGCGAGATCGCCCGCGGCGAGGCCGGAATCGGGCCGCTGGAGCCGGCCGACCTGCACCGCCCGGAAATCGCCGTGGCGCTGGGCGCGGCCTATCTGCAGCGCCTCGACGAGCGAATGGGCGGCGCCACGGAGCGGGTGATCGCCGCCTACAACGCCGGCGAGCCCCAGGCCGAGCTGTGGCGCAGGTACTGCCTGAGCGATGAGCCCGAGGAATATCTCTCGAAGGTGGCGTTTCGCGAAACCCGCTCGTATCTGCGCAAGGTTCTGACCAGCCGGGCGCACTACGAGGATCTCTACCGGCCGGAAAGCCGCGCCCCCGAGAGGTGACCCTCCCCGCTGCCCTGTGGGCTTGCGGGCCTAAAGAGCGGCGCGCAGTGCGGCCAGCAGCTCTTCGGGAGCCTCGAGGTTTCCCGCCGGCCAGCCGATGCCCAGTCCGCCGCCCTCCTCCTTGGGGATGATGTGGAAGTGCACGTGAAAAACCGCCTGATGGGCGGGCGCCCCGTTGTTCTGCAGAACGTTGTAGGAGCCCGCGCCCGTCGCCGCCATCACCGCTCGGCACAGGCGCGGCAGCACCCGGCCTAGGGCCGCCGCCGCGTCGTCTGAAAGCTCGTGCAGGAAGGCCGCGCGCTCCTTGGGGATGACCAGAATATGGCCCCTCGACAGAGGATTGATGTCGAGAAAAGAGAGCACGTGCTCGTCCTCGTACACGCGGTGGCAGGGAATGTCGCCAGAAAGAATCTTGTCGAAGATCGTGGTGTCGCTCATCGCCGAAGCATACCCGGGCCTTCTGATAGATTGGAGGTTCGAGGCTTAGGACGCGCTGGCCTCCGCTCGGCTCGCGCGTCGGGGATCTCGATCGGGCCTCGATCCCCGCCGAGCTTCGATTTCCGGGACGCTTGGGTTCGATGACGCCTTGATCTCCATGACGCTTTGACTTCGATGACACGCTCTTCCGCATTCGGGCACGCCGCCGACGCTGCCGAGGTCCGGCGTCTCGAGGCGCAGCTGCGCAAGGTTCGCGGCGCGCTTTCGAGCCTGGCGGACGCCGTGCTGGTGCTCGACCCGGCGGGCCGGGTGGAGGAGCTCAACAGCTCGGCGGAGAAGCTGATCGGCAAGACCTCCCGGGAGGCCGTGGGACGCGGCGTCAGCGAGCTTCTGACCCTCTTTGACGAGGACGAATACGAGATCGATTTAGCGCCCCATCTCGGCGCGGGCGAGCCCCGCACCCTCGACGACGCCACCAGCCTGCTGCCCGCCGGCGGCGAGCGCCTGACGGTGGAGGGTGGCGTTCAGCCGATGCTGGACGAGGACGGCAAGACCCTCCTGGGCGCCGCCCTGGTGGTGCGCGACGTTTCGGACCGCAAACGCCTGGCCCAGCGCCTGACCCGCGCCGCGCGCTTCGATGCCCTCACCGGTCTGCTCAACCGCGGCGCCTTCGATCAACACGTGCAGGAGGCCTACGAGCGCACCGAAGAAGGCTCGTGGTGGCCGGGAGAGGACGGCGAGAGCCGGGGCGACGTTCTTTGCCACATGGATCTCGATCAATTTCAGGTGGTCAACGACACCTGCGGCCACGCCGCCGGCGATCTTCTGGTGCAGTGGATCGCCAACCTGATCCGCGAGCGTCTGCGCGATGCGGACGTGCTGGCCCGCCTGGGCGGCGATGAATTCGGCCTGCTGATCCACAACACGCCCATGGCGGTGGCCGAACACCTGGCGGAGGAGATCCACGCCGCGCTGCGCAACTTCCGCTTCGTGTGGCAGGACAAAAGCTTCAACGTCGGCATGAGCATCGGCATCGTGGCGATCAGCCACGACTTCACCGGCATCGACGATCTCAACGGCGCTGCGCACCGCGCCTGCATCCTGGCCAAGCAGCGCGGCCGAGGGCGCACCGAGGTCTACCGCCAGGACGACGCCGAGCTGCGCCAGCACAAGGGCCAGGTCAACTGGGTGGTCAAGCTGCACCAGGCCCTCGACGAGGACCTCTTTCACCTCGAGTGGCAGCGCATCGTGCCGATCCGGCCGCTGGTGTCCGACGGCCCCCTGTGCTTCGAGGTGCTGCTGCGCTTCTCCGAGAGCGACGGCACGGCCCACCTGCCCGGCGAGTTTCTGCCCGCCGCCGAACGCTTCGGCCTGATGCCGGCGATCGACTGCTGGGTGGTCAAGCGGGTGATCGCGCTGCTGGTCGATCAGCCGCCGGAATTCCTCGACCTGCTCGACTGCTGCACCGTCAATCTCTCGGGCGCCTCCCTGGGCGATCGCGAGGTGGCGGCGGCGATCGACGAGGAACTCGAGCGCTCCGGACTGCCGGGTCAGAAGCTGTGCTTCGAGATCACCGAGACCGCGGCGGTGGCCAACCTGCGCCGCGCCGCCGAGATGATGGAGTTTCTGCGCCGCCGCCACTGCCGCTGGGCGCTCGACGACTTCGGCTCGGGCATGTCGTCGTTTCGCTATCTCCACGAACTTCCGGTGGACTTCGTCAAGATCGACGGCAAGATCGTCTCCGACGTCCTGCACAGCCGGCTCTCGAGGGCGGTGGTGCGCTCGATCCACCAGGTGGCGCACGTGATCGACGCCTGCACCATCGCCGAGAACGTCGAGAACGTCGCGATTCTCCAGGCTTTGCGCGAGCTGGGAATCGACTTCGGCCAGGGCTATCACCTGGCGCGGCCGCGTCGGATCGAGGCCCGGGAGGACGCGAGCACCTACCTGGACCTGGAGCTCGAGCGCGAGCTGGAGGGCGAGGCGCCGGAGCTGGCGATGGCGCTCAGGGACGCCGCCCTGCGGAGCGCCGAGGACCTCCCGTGACGCCGGCGCCCGGGGCTCCGGAGCCGCCGGCCCTGCGTCGGCTGGCCTGGTGGGTCGGGATGGCGGCGGTGCTCGGCGCCGCCGTAGTCGCCCTCTTCGTAGCCGACCTCTCGCCGCGGGTGGAGAACGACTTCTTTTTCTCCACCGACGACCCTCAAATGCAGGCCTCGCGCCGCATTGCCGAAATCTTCCCGTCGGGGGATCAGGTGCTGATCTCGGCCACCGCGGCCGACCTGATGGACGAGGAGTTTTTGGAGCGTCTGCGCGCGCTCTCCGACCAGCTGCAGGCCGTGGACGGCGTCAGCTCGGTGCGCAGCCTGACCCACGGTCCGTCGACCCCGCAGTCGGTGGCCCAAAGCCCCCTGTGGTCGCGACTGCTGCTCGGTAGCGACGAGCGCCGGACGCTGATCGTGGTCTCCCTCGACGAGCAGGAGCAGGAGGCGGCAGGGCGCCGGCTGATCCAGCGGATCGAGGCCGTGGTCGATGAGCAGGATCGCGCGAGCTTCGCCCTCGACCTCTCGGGCGTGCCCTACGTGGTCGAGCAGATCCGCATCGCCCTGGGACGCGATCTCAAGGTGTTCAGCGCCGCCTCCCTGCTGGTTTTCGCGCTGGTCATCGCCCTGGTCTACCGCTCCGTCTGGATCGTCGTCGGCACCCTCTTCACCTGCCTGGGCGCCTGCGCCCTCACCCTCACCCTGCTGTGGGCCCTGGGCGCACCGATCGGCCTGCTGACGGCCAACATCATCACCATCGTCTTCGTGCTGACCCTCTCCCACCTGGTTTTTCTGACCGCCAACCGCCGAGGCGAAGCCGAGGCAAGCGAGGCCGCGGCGGACGGTCTCGATGCCGTCGCCCGCAGCGTGCGGCGCACCGCGGGGGCCTCGATCCTGTGCGCGACCACAACGTGCCTAGGCTTCGCCAGCCTGCTGCTGGCGAGCGCCAAGCCCCTGCGCGAGCTGGGTCTCGCGGGCTCCGCCGCCGCCCTGGTAGCCCTGGCCGCGGCCTACGCGCTCTACCCCACTTTCCTGGCCCGCGCGACGCCGGCGGCGGAGCCGAAACGTGAGGGCGCAGGAGTGGGCACGGGCACCGCGCGCCTCCTGCGCTGGGGCGCTCCCGCCACCGCCGCCCTCGCCGCCCTCGCCGCCCTCGCCGCCCTCGGCCTGCCCAAGCTCAACACCGACCCTGGCCTTCTCACCTACTTCGACCCGGCGAGCGAGCTGAGCCGCGGCCTCGAGCGCATCGACCGCAGCGGCGGCTCGAGCCCTTTTCTGCTGGTGGTGCGCGACGGCGAGGAAGACGGCCGGCGGCTCGACACCGCGGAGGCGCAGGAGAAAATGCGGGCCCTGCAGGAGGCGCTCGACAGCGACCCCGACGTCGGCTCCGCGATCTCCCTCCCAGTGCTGCTGGCCGAGGCGCGGCGGGTGCCCCTGGCCGTCTTCTTCGGGCCCGAACAGCTGGTCGACCTGCTGCTGACCGAGCGCTTCGAGTCCGTGGCCGAAACCGTGCTGGACGACGAGCGCACCCGCGGCCTCTACTTCATGCGCATGCGCGAAGCGGGCCGCGAGACGCCGCGCCGCGAGGTGATCGAGCGCCAGCTCGAAGCGGTCTCGAGCGCCGGCCTGGAGGTCGCCGAGGTCGGCGGCCTCTACCCGCTGCAGGCCAGCCTTGGGGAACTGGTGGGCTCGAGCCTGGTGCGCGGACTGGCGGGCCTTCTCGCGCTCTTCTTGCTGGTCGCCGCCTGGGCCGCCCGCGGGCCGCGGGTGATCGCCTCGATGATGCTCTGCCTGGTGGCGGTGCCGGTTCTGGTCCTCGGCCTGTTCGGACACGGTGGGCTGCCCCTCGACATCATCTCGTCGCCGGCGGCCAACGTGGCCATCGCTCTGGGCATCGACTCCATGATTCACCTGGTGATGGCGGTGCGGCGGCGTACGGGGATGGGCGAAGGCGCAGCGAGGGCGTGGACGCGCTCTCTCAGCGAGCTGTGGCCGGCGATTCTCGGCGCCGCGGCCATCCTGGCGGCGGGCTTCGGCATCTTCTCTCTCTCGAGCTTTCCCCCGACCCAGCGCTTCGGCCTCGCCGTGGCCGTCGGCACGGCGGCGGCCGCCGCCCTGACCCTCCTCGCCCTGCCCTTCCTGGCCCGCCCCCGAGAGGTCGAGGCGCCCTGAGATGAGCCTGGCGATGCTGCTCTCGGGCGGGGTCGACAGCTCGGTGGCCCTGCACCTGCTGCTGCGCGGCGAGGTCGCGGAGCTGGGGGCGGTCAGCCCGCGGGACGTCACCGCCGTCTACCTCAAGATTTGGCTCGAGGACGAGCTCTCCTACCTCGGCCACTGCCCGTGGGAGGACGACCTGAGCGTGGTGCGCGAGGTGTGCAGGCGCGCCGGAGTGCGGCTCGAGGTGCTCTCCCTGCAGCGTTCCTACCGCGATCTGGTGATCGAAACGGCGCTTGCCGAACTGCGCGCCGGCCGCACTCCGAGTCCCGACATCCTGTGCAACCGGCGGATCAAGTTCGGCGCCGCGATGCGGCGGCTCGAGGAGCTCGAGGACGGCGGCGGCGGCGGCATCACGCGCCTCGCCTCGGGACACTACGCCCGACAGCGCCTCGGCTCGGACGGCCTTGCGGAGCTGTGGCGCGGCGTCGACCCGGTCAAGGATCAGTCCTACTTTCTCTATCGCCTGGAGCAGCGGCAGCTGGCGCGCTGCCTCTTTCCCCTAGGCGAGCTCCACAAACACGAGGTGCGGGCCCTGGCCGGAGAGCTCAGCCTTCCCAACCAGCGGCGACCCGACAGCCAGGGCCTGTGCTTTCTCGGCGGCGTCGACTTCAACGATTTTGTGCGCGCCCACCTCGGCGAAGAGCCGGGGCCCATACGCCGGCTCGACTCGGGCGACGTGCTGGGCGAGCACCGCGGCCACTGGTTCTATACCGTGGGCCAGCGCAAGGGTCTGGGACTCGGCGGCGGGCCCTGGTTCGTGGTGCGCAAAGAAGTCCTGACCCGCACGCTGTGGGTGGTGCACGGTGGCCAGGTCGAGCGCCACCGCGCCCGCGGCCTCTCCCTCAGCTCGATTCACTGGATCAGCGGCCGCGCCGCGGAGGAGGACGTGCAGCACGTCAAGCTCCGCCACGGCCCCGCGCTCCTCGCGGCGAGCGCCGAGCGGAAGCCCGGCGGGCTCGACCTGCGGCTCGAGCAGCCCGACGCCGCCGCGCCGGGCCAGGCCGCCATCCTCTACCGCGGCGAGCGCTGTCTGGGGGGAGGCTGGATCGAGCCGGAGACGTCCCCCGAGGCTCTCGGCTAAGAGACACGGTGCCCGGATCGAAGGCGCCGTTTGCACCTCGTCCGAGGGGCTCGGAGGCGAATTCGCGGGCCGCGCCGAGCGGAGGTCGAGGCGTCGGAGACAGTCGCCGGCGGCGAGAAGGCGAGAGAAAGAGACTCTCGGACGAACCTTCTCGTCTGATAGGATAGAAGTGCTACGCGTGGCTCCGCCGCGCCTTTATTCTCCCGCTCGCCCTCTGTCTGACGTCCTGGCCCTTGCGCCCCTGCGATCCTTCAGGAAAAACGAACGAGCCTCGAGCCGGTGAGAATCCGAGGCCCGAACCGGGCGGCCGCCTGAAACGGGCCCTAACCCAGCGATCCCTCGTTGCCAGACCGGGCCGCGCCCGGCTCTCGCCTCCATCGCCAGCCCCGCGGGGCAGAGGTCAGGTGATGAAGAAGCTCACTCTCATATTCATAGCTCTCCTCGTCGTGGTGATCTCCAGGGAGACCCCGCCCGTCCACGCTCAGGATGCCGAATTCGTCGTCATCGTGCATCCCGACAACCCGAGTCTCTACCTCAAGAGATCCCAGGCCTCCCTTCTTCTGCTCAAGAAGAAGAGCCGCTGGCCCGACTGGAATCTGCAGGCTGAGCCCGTGGACCTCGGCTCGGATTCCGACGTCCGCAAGGCGCTCTCGCGCGAGATACATCGCAAGTCCGTGTCGACCATCAAGAATTATTGGCAGAAGCAGATCTTCAGCGGGCGCAACACGCCGCCGCCCGAGCTGAAGACCGACTCCGAGGTGGTCGCCTGGGTCAGCCAGAGGCCGGGAGCCATCGGCTACGTTTCCGCCAGCACCCGACTCGACGGCGTCAAGTCGATCGAGGTCGACGACTGACCCGGCTCGGCCCTCCTTCCCTCCACCCTCCTCCATGAAGCGATCCGACGGGGCCCGGCAGCATGACGACGACGTTTCGGGCAGCTACAGCTCCCTGAGCGCCGAGATGATCGAGCGCGCCTCGAGGCGCGAGTCGCTGCCGCCCGAGCGCACGGCCAAGGAGCAGATGGCGACGATCATCCGCGATCTGCCCGACGACAGCTCCTACGACGACGTGCTCCGGGAGCTGGCCTTCTACCGCATGATCCAGCGCGGCCTGGCCGACGCCGACGCCGCGCGCTGCCTCGGCGACGACGTCGTGCGCCGCCGCGTGCGCGGGTGGTGAGCGCTCGATGGGTCAGGTTCAGTGGACCCGCGAGGCGACCGAGTCCCTGCGCGACGTGTATGAGTTCATCGCCCAGGATCGGCCGCGCACCGCGGGCCGCACCCTCGAGTCGATCCTGAACAAGGTCGCGTCGCTCTCCGGCTCACCGCACCTGGGACAGCTCTACCCCTACGTGGAGTCCGGCGAGGTTCAGCTGCTGACCTACGGCCACTTTCGCATCGCCTACCGCCTCGAAAAGGACGGGCTGCTCACCGTGCTCGGGGTTTTCCACGGGCTGATTTTCCTGCCCCGTCGCTAAAGCAAGGCCTCCCTGCGAGGAGGACAGTTGAGCCCGGCGGCGGCGGCCCGGAGCCCGCGGGGCGCAGATGACTTCGCAAAGTTCCTAGGGCTTCAAAGTTCTTCGGGCTACAATGTCGCGGATGCTCTTGGTGGGCAGACGATGACTCTGCAAAAACTTGGACGTTACGAAATCGTTGGCGAGCTCGGCAAGGGCGCGATGGGCCTCGTATACCTTGCCAAAGACCCCCTGATCGGTCGCCAGCTGGCCTTGAAGACGTTTCGCCTCGGCTTCTCCGCCGAAGACGCCGACCGCGAGCAGTTTCGCGCGCGCTTTCTGCGCGAGGCCCAGAGCGCGGGCATTCTGAGCCACCCCAACATCGTGACCATTCACGACGTGGTGGTCGACGACGGCGGTGATTTCTTCATCGCCATGGAATACGTCAAGGGCACCGACCTCAAGCAGCTCATGCAGCGCCAGGGGCGCCTCGACGTGCGCTTCGTGATCGACATCATCGCGCAGATCGCCGAGGGTCTCGAGTACGCCCACTCCAAGGGCGTGATCCACCGCGACATCAAGCCGGCCAACATCATCCTGACGGCCGACAAACAGGCGAAGATCACGGACTTCGGGATCGCCCGGGTTGAGCAGTCGAACCTGACCGTCGAAGGGCAGCTGCTCGGCACCCCCAACTACATGGCGCCCGAGCAGATCCAGGGCCGGGAGGTCGACCATCGCGCCGATCTCTTTTCCCTCGGCGTGATGCTCTACGAGATGGTGACCGGCAAGAAGCCGTTCCAGGGCGAGAACCTGACGATGGTCACCCACCGCATCGTCTACGACGCCTTTACGCCCCCCGAGCAGCTGGTGGCCGGCCTGCCCGGACGCCTCGGCGCCGTGCTCCAAAAAGCCCTTGAGAAAGAGCCGGGACGCCGCTACTCGAGCGGCGCGGACATGGCCCGCGATCTGCGCGCGGTGTTCGCCACGCCGGCGCGTGGCGAGGGCGGAACGGCCTCCTTTCTGTCGCCGCCGGCCGCCGCCGCTCCGGAGGCGCAGCCCGCCTCCGAGACCCCCGCCGCTCCCGCCGCCGCGGCCCAAACGCCGGCGGCGCGGGCCCCCTACCCGCTCAATCCGAGCGCCAAGAGCGGCGCCATTCCCACCCTGCCCGCGGGCACCCTCACCGGCCAGGCGCCCCAGCTGTCGACGGCGGCCGTCCGCGAGGTCGAGGAGAGCGAAGGCCGCAGCGGCAAGAACACGGCGCTTCTCGCCGGCCTCTCGCTGGTGGCGGTGGCCCTGCTCGCCATCGCCTTCTTCGTGCTGCAGCCGAGCGACGAGCCCGACGCGGCGCCGGTCGATCCGCTGGCCGAGCTGAAGAGCCAGTACCAGCCGCTGGTGGAAAAGGGCCAGGCGGCGCTCGCCGCCCGCGAGCCGATTCGCGCCATCGAATTCTTCGATCAGGCGCTGGTGATCGTGCCCGGCGATAAAGAGATCCGGCGCCTGCGGGAAGAGGCCGAGCGGATGATCCTCAACGAGGATATGACCCTCGAAGAGGCGATGCTCGAGGATCGCCTCGCCCAGGCCGAGCAGGCCCTCACCGACCAGAGCTTCGACACCGCTTTGGAGCTGGCCTCCGGGGTGCTCGAGCTGGATCCCGAGAGCGAGCGCGCCTCCGAGCTCGTGGCCGAGGCCGAGGCGGGCCAGGAAAGAGAGCGCGAGGCCAAAAGCCGCGTTCAGGATCGCTTCCGGCGGAGCACCGCCGCCAGCGCCCCGCCTCCCCCGGTCGCCGGGCCCTCCTCGGGCGCCGCCGGCTCGGCGGGCGCCGCCGCCGAGGCCCCCAGCGCCATGGCGACCCTCGAGATCGACTTCTTCTCGGAGGTCTCGGAAGGCATTCTGCGGGTCTTCAACGGCGGCGACGTCTTCTACTCCGAGAAATTTGCCTTCGTCCAGGAGAAATCCGGCGTCTTCTCAAGGCGCGTCAAAACCTCCGGCGGCCTCAGCCACCGCGGCGAGATCGAGTCGGGCGCGGCCAAGCTGCGCATCTACGTGTACCGCGACGGCGAGACCGAGACCGTGGAGATCGACGGCAACTTCCCGCCCGAGGCCACCCGGGTGCTGAGGATCCGGGTCGAGAAGGACGGCACGGTCAGCGTCCGCCTTGTCTGATCGCTCGACCGCGCCGCGCAGGGGCCGCGGGTGAACCCGGGCCTGCGCCGCGTGCGGGTCGAGCGGGTCGGCCAGGCGCCCGCAGACGACTGGGTGATCGAGGAGGCGCCCCTCGAGATGCGCCTCGACGGCGAGTCGCTGGCGGTCACCCTGCGCACTCCGGGCCATGACCTGGAGCTCGCCGCGGGCTATCTCTTCACCGAGGGCATCGTGCGCGGCCGCGAAGATTTCGCGAGCCTTAAGCGCCTCGAGGACCCGACGGCCTACGACCCCGACAACGTGGTGGACGCCGCCCTCAGCCCGGCCGCCCGGCGCCGGCATCGCCGCATCGAGGGCGCCCGGCGGCGGCGGATGAGCACCTCGGCCTGCGGCCTGTGCGGCAAGGCTCGGCTGGAAGAGATTTACCAGAGCTGGCCCACGCTCGAGCCGATCGAGGTCGAGGCGGAGCTGGCTCGCTCCCTGCCGCGCACCCTGGAGCGCCACCAGGAGCTCTTTCCGCTCACCGGCGGCGTGCACGCGGCGGCCCTCTTCGACCTCGAGGGCGGCCTGCTGGCGCTGCGCGAGGACGTCGGGCGACACAACGCCCTCGATAAGCTGATCGGACGCGCCCTGCTGCGCGACGAGCTACCGTGGCGGCGCAGGATCGTCGCCGTGTCGGCCCGCGCCGGCTTCGAGATCGTGCAGAAGACCCTGATGGCGGCTGCGCCGGCGCTAGTCGCCGTGGGCGCCGGATCAAGCCTGGCGATCGACGCCGCCCGGCGCGGCGGCCTGGTACTTTTCACCTTCGTGCGTCACGATCGCTCGAACCGCCACCTTTGACCGCCCCGAGCCGTTCCCACCATGCCGCCGCGAGACCCCGACCCCCTCCCAGCCCCCGGGCGCAAGCCGGAAGCTCCCGAGCCCTCGAGCGATCTGCGCTTTGAGACCGCCGCCATCCACGGAGCCGCGATCGAGGAGTCGACCGGTTCCGTGGCGCCGCCGCTCTATCTCTCGACCACCTACCGCCGCGATCCGCACGGCGAGCTGGAGGGAGACTACTCCTACAGCCGCGCCCAAAACCCCAACGCCGCCGCCCTCGAGGGGGCCCTGGCGACCCTCGAAGGCGGCTCCGAGGCGCTGGTTTTCGCCAGCGGCCTGGCCGCTCTGGCGGCGATCTTCCAGGCCCTCGGCCCGGGCCAGAGGGTGATCGCGCCGCGCGATCTCTACCACGGCACGAGGCACTACCTCGACCAGCATATGAGGCGCTGGGGGCTCGAGGTGCGCTTCGTCTCGATGACGGACCTCGCCGAGGTGGAGGCCGCCGCCGCGCCGGCCGCCAGCCTGATGCTGATCGAGACGCCCTCCAATCCTCTACTCCACACCACGGACATCGCGGCCGTGGCCGAGGTCGGCCGCCGGGCGGGCGCCCTCGTGGCGGTCGACAACACCTGGATGACCCCGGTGCTGCAGCGGCCTCTCGAGCTTGGGGCCGACCTGGTGATGCACTCGTGCACCAAATACATCGGCGGCCACAGCGACGTGATGGGCGGCGCGGTGATCGGCCGCCGGGGCCTCGAAGTCCAGGACCCGGAGACCGGCGAGGCCGGCATCTTCGAGCGGCTGCGCTTCCTCAAAGAGCACGCCGGCGCCACCCTCTCGCCCTTCGACTGCTGGCTGCTGCGCCGCGGCCTCATGACCCTCGCCCTCCGGGTGCGGGCCCAGTGCGAAACGGCCGGACGCGTCGCGCGCTTCCTCAGCGGCCACCCGCGGGTTCGCTGGGTGGGCTATCCGGGCCTCGAGAACGACCCCGGACACGCCGTGACGGAGCGCCAGTGTTCGGGCTTCGGCGCCATGCTCTCCTGCCGGGTCGAGGGCGGCTTCGAGGGGGCCCAAAGCGTCGCCGGGCGCCTGCGCCTTTTCGCCCGCGCCACCAGCCTGGGCGGCGTCGAGAGCCTCGTCGAGCATCGGGTGCGCGTCGAGGGACCCGAGAGCGCCACCCCCGCCGACCTGCTGCGCTTCTCGATCGGCCTGGAGCATCCGGACGACCTGCTGGCCGACCTCGATCGGGCTCTCGGGCCCGCTGCCATGGGCTGAGGGGCCAGGGCGAGAGCTGGCGTCCGCCTTGCATCGAACCCACACCATGAAGTCAGGATCCTCGCCAGGAGACGCGCCGATGCCGACGACCGTGCCCAACTCGCCGCAGCCGCCGTCCACGCCCCCTCTCTCAGCGCGGCTCGCGGCCCTTCTCATCGCCCTGATCGCCGCGGTCGCTCCGGTGTCTGCCCAACAGGACGCCGAGTGTCGTTTTCCTGCCGATTTGGCAGACCGCCTGCTCCAGGGCGGGGTCGACCTGGGCGATCTGCCGGTGACGGCCAACTTTGTGGTCGACGAGCAGATCCTGCTCGATGAGGGACGCGTTGAGGCGACCGTCGAGGGCGGCTTCGAGTCCGGCCCGCTGGAGCTGATGGAGCGCGCCAGAATCTGCGTTTTTCTGCTCCTCGACGTCGACGGCGAGCCCATCCTCTCGCACCGCAAGCAGCTCGATCTCGACGACTTTCGCTCGGTAGAGTCGGTGCGCTACGTGCTGCGCGCCGACCTGCCCGAGGGCACCCGGCACATGACCTGGGTGGTCAGCGAGGCGAAGACCGGCATGTGGGGCGCCCAGCCCATGCAGGAACCCGGCGGCGCCGCCATCAAGGGCCCGAGCTTCACGGCCGTGAGGGTCGAGGAGTACGAGGGCGCCTACTACGAGATTCGCCGCCGTCAGGGCGCGCCGCCGAGCCGCTCGGCCAGCGCGGGTACCGGAACCACGGCAGGTTCAGGCGCCGGAGCATCGCCCTCCAAAGATTCGGATACGCCCATCGAGCTCTTTCCGCGCACCATCCAAACGCCTCGGCTCGGCTCGGTGCGGCGCCCCCGGGAGGCGCCGGAGAAGCTCGCCGGCGAGCAGATCCTGCGCCTGGTGCCGCCGCGCCGGCAGCCGCAGACGGGCTCCACGGTCTTCCACGTGCTGACCAGCACGGTGGCCGTCGAGCGGGTGGTTCTCGAGGTCGACGGCCAGCGGGTCGACGAGGACACGCGGGCGCCGTTTCGCCTGCGCGCCTCCCTGGCCAGCCCGGCCCGCGAACAGACGGTGCGCGCCATCGGCTACGACGAGCTGGGCGTGGTGATGGCCGACGACACGGTGCGCGTCAACCAGCTCGACGCGCCTTTTCGAGTGCGCTTCACCGAGTTCTCCGGCGAACCGTCCGGCGGGCGGATCACCGTGGCGGGCGAGGCCTCCATTCCCGTGGACGGCCGCCTCGACCGCCTGGAGCTTTGGTACAACGAGGAGCTGATCGAGACCGCGCGCGACGCCACCACGCTGCGGCGCGAGATGGAGATCGCCGAGGTCACGCCCACCGACTACATCCGCCTGGCCGCCTACCTGAGCGACGGCGCGTCGATCGACGACGTGATCCTGCTCGCCGCGCCGGAGGTCGAGGAAGTAGACGTCAACCTGGTGGAGGTCCACGCCGTGGTCACCGGGCGCGACGGCAAGCCCGTGACCGACCTTGAAGGCAGCGATTTCACCATCGTCGCCGGCGGCGAGGAGCGGCCGGCGGCGAGCTTCGCCTACGCCGACGATGTGCCGCTCGTAATGGGCCTTTTGGTCGATACCTCGGGCTCCATGGAGCTGCTGATGCACGACACTCGCCGGGCGGCCACCAAGTTCATCGGCCAGACGGTGCGCTCGAGCGATCAGGCCTTCCTGGTGGACTTCGACGAGCAGCCGCGCCTGCTGCACGACGTCACCGGCGACGTGGTGGGCCTGATGCGCTCCCTAAGCCGCCTGGAGGCCGCCGGCCGCACCGCGATGTTCGACGCCGTGGTCTTCTCGCTGCTGCAGTTCGAGGGCCGGACCGGGCGCCGGGCCCTGGTGGTGCTCACCGACGGCGACGATATCGAGAGCCGCTTCGGCCCCAAGCAGTGCGCCGAGATGGCCCGCACCTCCGGCGTGCCGGTCTACGTGATCGGCCTCGGCTCCCTCGACACCCTGCGCCGCACCCTGCCGAAGAGCGACCTGCGCCATCTGACCGAGAAAACCGGCGGGCGCCTCTTCTTCGTCGATACTTTCGAGCAGCTCGCCGACGCCTACGCCCAGATCAACGCCGAGCTGCGCGGCCAATACTCGCTCTCCTTCTACGCCGACGGCGACCTCACCGACGAGGAGCGCGACGAGATCGAGGTGCGCGTGCCCCGCGGCCTCGAGGCGCGCAGCGTGGTCGGCCCGGGCTCGCTCAACCCCTGAGGAAAGGAGGGAGGCCTGATGCACGACCCTTCCGGCGACGCGGGCGCCTCCCGCGACGGCGCCGCCTTCGCGGCCCTCGAGGGCGACGATCTGCGCCGCCTGGAGAATCTGCGCGCCGACCTCGCCGAGCTGCGGTCGAGCGCCGACCCCGCGCTGCCGCCGCCGCGCGTGGAGGACGGCCTGCTGGCGCGCCTGGTGCGCGCCGGCTCGGCATACGCCACGCTGCCGCGCACCTTCCTCGCCGGCTGCGGCTTCACCCTCACCCCGCCCGGGGAGCTGGCGGATGAGGATCTGCGCGGCGAGCTGTGGCGGCTGATCTGGATTCTGGCGCTCCTGCGCCTGCTGCTCGACCACACCGATCACCTGAGCGATCGCCAGCTCTACGCCCGCCTCTACGACGAGGTCCTGAACGATCCCACCACCCTGCAGCCCGGAGCGGAAGACGCCTCCGTTTTCGTGTGCGATCTTCTCCCGGGCTCGGGCGACGCCGAGCGCCGGCTGCTGCTCGCCCACTATTCGGACCGGCTGGAGGAGGACGAGCGCGCCCTCCACCTTTCGCGCCTCGAGGGAGAAGCTCCGGAGCCTCGGCCTCGACCCTACGATCGCGACCGCTTCCTGCCCTGACCGCCCGGGCCGGGCCAGACCGATCGTTTGACGCTGGGACTCCCCGCGAGTAACCTCGCATCCCGGTAACCGCTCCGGCCACGGCCGGATTCTGAACACCGGACCTCCCTCCCTCACGTCCAGGCCACCATCCAATTCCCGATGCCAGACGGTGGACTCGTCGGCGCGATCCCAGCGCGCTACGCCTCAACGCGCCTGCCCGGCAAGCCCCTGCTGCCGATCGCCGGCAGGCCGATGATCGAGCACGTCTATGAGCGGGTGAGCCGCGTGCCGGAGCTGGACCGCGTGGTCGTTCTCACCGATGACGAGCGCATCTCCCGCGCCGTCGAGGCCTTCGGCGGCGAGGTCGAGCACACCCCCTCAGGCTGCCCCTCGGGCACCGACCGCGTGGCCCACGCGGCGCGCGGCTGGGAGTGCCGGGCGGTGATCAACGTGCAGGGCGACGAGCCGATGATCGACCCTCGCGCCGTGAGCCTGGTGGCCCGCCACATGCTCGAGGAGCCGGACGCCGAGATGGCCACCCTGGCCGCGCCCCTCGATCCCGAACGCTCGGGCGACCCCGACGCGGTCAAGGTCGTGCGCGCTCTCTCGGGCGAAGCCCTCTACTTCAGCCGCGCTCCGATCCCCTTCCCGCGAACGCCGGGGGCGGCGTCGCCCCTTCTCCACGTCGGCCTCTACGGCTACCGCCGCGACGTGCTCCTGCGCCTCGCCGAGCTGCCGCCCACGCCGCTCGAGCGCAGCGAATCCCTCGAGCAGCTGCGGGCCCTGGAGCACGGCATTCGGCTGCGCGTCTTGACCCTCGAGAAGCCGGCGGAGCCCGGGGTCGACACGGCCGCGGACCTTCACCGCGCCCGCGAGCTGCTGGATCCGGCCCGATGATTTCTCGCTAGTTCCTCTCCTCTCCACCCAGAACCCCATGAGGCTGCGCCCTTCCCTATGAAAACCCGATACATCTTCGTGACCGGCGGCGTCGTGTCCTCGCTCGGCAAGGGCGTCGCGGCCTCGTCCATCGGCCTGATCCTCGAGAGCCGGGGTTTCAACGTCACCCTGATGGAGCTCGACCCGTACATCAACGTCGACCCGGGCACCATGTCGCCCTACCAGCACGGCGAGGTCTACGTCACCGACGACGGCGCCGAGGCCGACCTCGACCTCGGGCATTACGAGCGCTTCACCCGCACCACCACCTCCAAGCACCACAACTACACCACCGGCAAGATCTACGAGTCGGTGATCGCCAAGGAGCGGCGCGGCGACTACCTCGGCAAGACCGTCCAGGTGATCCCGCACATCACCGACGAGATCAAGGCGGCCATGCGCCGCCTGGGCGACGGCCACGACGTGGTGATCGTCGAGATCGGCGGCACGGTCGGCGATATCGAATCCCTGCCCTTCCTGGAGGCGATCCGCCAGTTTCGCCAGGAGCTGGGGCGCCACAACGCGATCGACGTGCACGTCACCCTGGTGCCCTACATCGCCGCGGCCGACGAGCTGAAGACCAAGCCGACCCAGCACTCCGTGCGCGAGCTGCAGGCCATCGGCATCAGCCCCGACATCCTGATCTGCCGCGTCGATCGCCCCCTGCCCGAGGCCCAGCGGCGCAAGATCGGCCTGTTCTGCAACGTCGCCCCCAACCAGGTGGTGGAGGCGCGCGACGTCGGCTCGATCTACGAAGTGCCGATGGAGTACGTGCGCGACGGCATCGATGAAACCCTGCTCGACCTGCTCAACCTGCCGCATTACGAGCGCGAACTGAGCAAATGGCAGGAGATGATCCGCACCCTGCGCCAGCCGAAAACGCAGGTGCGCATCGGCATCGTCGGCAAATACGTCGAGCTGGCGGACGCCTATAAGAGCCTCAACGAGGCGCTGATCCACGGCGGTTTGGCCAACAACGCCAAGATCGAGCTGGTGTACATCAGCGCCGAGGACATCGAGAGCAACCAGTGGCCGGCCGAGATCACCGAGGTCGACGGCATCGTGGTGCCGATCGGCTTCGGCAAGCGCGGCTCCGAGGGCAAGATCGCCGCCATCCGCTACGCCCGCGAGCAGAAAGTGCCGTGCTTCGGCATCTGCTGGGGCATGCAGATGATGGTGGTGGAGTTCGCCCGCCACGTGTGCGGCATTCAGCACGCGGCGTCCACCGAGTTCGTGCAGGACACGCCGGATCCGGTGATCTATAAGCTGCGCGACCTGCTCGGAGTTGAGAACCTGGGCGGCACCATGCGCCTGGGCGCCTATCCCTGCCTGCTGCAGGAGGGAAGCCGCGCGCGGGCAATCTACGACGCCGAGGAGATCTCAGAGCGCCACCGCCACCGCTATGAGGTCAACCAGAAGTATCTGCCGACCCTCGAAGAGCACGGCCTGACGGTGGCCGGCAAGAGCCCGGACGGCAAATTCGTCGAGATGGTGGAGCTGGCGGATCACCCGTGGTTCGTGGGCAGCCAGTTCCATACGGAGTACAAGAGCCGGCCGGTAGATCAGCACACGCTCTTCGTGTCGTTCATCCGCGCCTCCCTCGACGAGGCCGAGCGGCGCAAGGCCCCCGAGCGGCGGCGCGAGCGCGCCTCGACGCCGAGCCTCGACGAGGTCACCGCGTGAGCGCCGAGGGCGGCGGCGGCGGCGATCTGCGCCTGCCGGCCGACGGCCTGGGCAGCCGGGTCGCCCCCATGGAGCTGGCGGACGGCGTCACGCTGGGCGGCGAGCGCCTGCCCGTCATCGCCGGCCCGTGCGTCATCGAGAGCCCGGAACACGTGCTCGAGGTCGCCGAGATCGTCGCGTCGCTGGCCGAGGCCACCGGCCTCGAGGTGATCTTCAAGGCGTCCTTCGACAAGGCCAACCGCAGCTCTCGCGACAGCTTTCGCGGCATCGGCATGGAGGCCGGGCTCGAGGCCCTGGGCGCCGTGCGCAGCACCACCGGGCTGCCGGTTCTCACCGACGTGCACAGCCCGCAGCAGTGCGCGCCGGTAGCCGAGGTCGTGGACGTGCTGCAGATTCCCGCCTTCCTGTGTCGGCAAACCGATTTGATCGTCGCCGCCGCCGAAACCGGCCGCGCCGTCAACGTGAAGAAGGGCCAGTTCGTGGCGCCGGACGATATGCCCCGGGCGGTGGAGAAGGCGCGGCACGCGGGCAGCGAGCGGGTGTGCGTCACCGAGCGCGGCTACTCCTTCGGCTATAACAACCTGGTGGTCGACATGCGCTCCTTCGCCATCCTGCAGCGCGAGGGCGTCCCGGTGATCTTCGACGCCACCCACTCCCTCCAGCTGCCCGGCGGCGGCGCGGTCACCGGCGGCGCTCGCCGCTTCGCCGAGCCCCTGGCCCGGGCCGCGGTGGCGGCCGGCGCCGACGGTCTTTTCATGGAGGTTCACCCGGACCCCGAAAACGCCCTTTCAGACGCCACCACCCAGCTGCCGCCCGATCGCGCCCTCGCCCTGCTTCGATCCCTCACCACCCTACGCGGCGCCGTTTGGCCCGCCCTCGAGGCGCAGCGCGAAACATTCGAGGGGCAGCCGTGAGCGAGGCCCCTATCCAAGGCTCCGGTGCAGCGACCGCGCGGCCGCCGAGGCGGGTCGCCCGGGAGGTGATCGAGATCGAAGCTGCGGCGATCCGCGGCCTGCTCGACCAGCTCGACGAGAGCTTCGACCGCGCGGTCGCCGCGGTGCGAGCGTGCCGCGGCCGGGTGGTGTGCACGGGCATGGGCAAAAGCGGCCTGGTGCTGAAGAAAATCGCCGCCACCCTCGCCTCCACCGGCACGCCGGCTCTCTTCCTGCACCCGGCGGAGGCGATTCACGGCGACCTGGGCATGATCACCTCGGACGACGTGATCCTCGCGGCTTCCTTCTCCGGCACCACCGAGGAGCTGCTGCGCCTGATGCACGCCGTCGAGCACCTGGGGGTGCCGCGCCTGGTGATGACCGGCAACGCCCAAAGCCCCTTAGCGCGCCTCGCCGAGATTCACCTTCCCGCCGAGATCGACCAGGAAGCCTGCCCGCTCGACCTGGCGCCCACCGCCTCGACCACCGCCACCCTCGCCTTGGGCGACGCGCTGGCCATGGCGCTCCTCGAGTCCCGGGGGTTCACCCGCGAGGACTTCGCCAAGCTTCACCCCGGCGGCCGGCTCGGCAAGCGGCTGCTCAAGGTGGCGGACCTCATGCATCGAGGCGCGGACCTGCCCAAAGTCTCGGACAGCGCCACCATGAAGGAGGCCATCGTGGAGATGTCGGGCAAAGGCCTCGGCATCACGGCGGTGGTCGCTGAAAACGGCGCCCTCGTCGGCTGCCTGTCCGACGGCGACCTGCGTCGCCTGCTCGAGAGCGGCGACGGGCTGCTCGAGCGCCGGGTTCATGAGACCATGACCCGAGGGCCGCGCACCATCGCCGGCGACCTGCTCGCGCCCCAGGCGCTTTCCGAAATGGAGAGCCACCGCATCACCAGCCTTTTCGTCACCGACGCCGACGGCCGCCTCGAAGGAGCCGTCCACATTCACGATCTATGGCGCCTCGAGCTGCGCTAAGCCCGCTCAGCCCTCGCGAAAGGCAGATCGGCGCCAACCTTCACGGAGAACACCATGCAGAAACAAACCTTCAGGCCGGGGCTGATCCTCGGTCTTTTCGCCCTCTGCGCCCTCCTCGCCGGAGTCTCCCAGGCGCAGATGGCGCGCGTTGCGGTCTACGTCACCGACACCGCCGAGGAGCCCCTCAAGGGCGCCACGCTGACGATCACGAACCAGAGCCTCAACTACGAGGAGGTCAAGACCACGGACAAACGGGGCCGTATCCGCATGGCCTTTATCGACGGTACGGTGCCCTACAACCTCAAGATCGAGCTCGAGGGCTACCAGACCAACAACATCCGCCTCAAGCCCCAGGTCGGCCTTTCGATGACCCGGACCTACCGCCTCAAGACGCTCGAGCAGGCGCGCGCCGAGGCCGGTGGCCAGCAGCAGGCCTCGGGCGGCGGCCAGCCTGCCGCCGGGCAGCAGGCGCAGGCGGCTCCCGTGCGTCGCTACACGCCCGCGCAGATCAGCTTCAACGAGGGCGTCGAGGCCCTGAAGCTCAACGACTTCGACACCGCCGAGCAGAAATTCCTGATGGCCCTCTCGCAGGACAGCAGTCTCACGGTGACCCACTCCGCCCTCGCCTCGGTCTACATCGAGAAGGGCAACGGCGAGCAGGCCCTCGAGCAGGCGCAGAAATTCGCCGCCATCGACCCCGAGAACCCGCGCACCTTCAGGCTGCTCTACGAGGCCCACAAGCTGCGCGGCGACGAAGACGCGGCCGAGGAGGCTCTCGAGCAGATGAAGCGCGTCGCCGGCGGCAAGTCGGCTGCCGCCCTGCGCTACAACGAGGGCACCGCGGCCCTGCGCTCGGGCGACTACGAAGTCGCCAAGGCGCGCCTCGAAGAGGCCCTCGCCGCCGACCCCGAGCTGATGGACGCGGTCAAGGCCCTGGCCATCCTGTCGATCAATCAGAAGGACTTCGCGCGCGCCGCCCAGCTCTCCGATCAATACCTGACCGCGCGCCCGAACGACAACGACGTCACCCTGAAGAAGATCCGCTGGCAGTCGTACTCGGCCTTGGGCGATGCGGAGAAGACCGCGACGGCCTTCGAGGCGGTCAAGGCGGCCGATCCTGGCGCGGTGGCCAAGGATCTTCTCGAGGCGGCCCAGGTCGACTTCAACGGCGGCAACACCGACGCCGCCATCGCCCGCCTCGAGCAGGTGCTGGAGCTGGACCCCAAGCGCTCCGAGGCGCACTATTGGCTCGGCCTCTGCCAGGTCAATCAAGGCAAAAACGCGGAGGCCCGCGCCAGCCTGGAGCGCTTCATCAAAGAAGCGCCGCAAAACCCCCTGGCCGCCTCGGCCAAGGACATGCTGCAGTACGTGCAGTAAACGGCAAGAAGCGACTCAAGCTCGGCGGAGCGATCCGGTGGGGGCCACGGCCCTCGGGCGATCGCTCCGCGAGCCGAAGGCGGGCCGCCGGGCAATCTCCTCCTCAGGCCGGCGCGCCCGCTTTTTCGTTGCGGGAAGAAAGCCGCTTGCCGGCCAGCTAGCTGCCGATGCGGATCGTGCGCCGCACGTGGGACGCCTTCGCCGAATGCTCGTCGTGCACGGTGACCGCCACCCGGCTCAGGCCCACGTCGAGGTTCTCCAGCACCACCTGGTAGGTGTAGTACTTCTGGCGGGCGATCTCCAGCTCATTCTCCGGAATCTCGATCATGAACGGCTGCTGCTGATCGACTTCCGAAAGGCCGCCGTCCTCGGCCATGGTCGCCACGGCGACCTTGAGGCGCCCGATATAGGCGCCGCTGCGCGGGATCAAGACCACCTTATCGAGCGGGATCTTGACGTCCACCGAGAGCCGCGCCGTCTCCTCGCCTGTCCTGGGGCGGCCGAAGCCCAGGTCGATGCCGAGGGGGTTGGAGTCGTTGCCGTAGATCAGCGACGCCACCGTCGACTCCGCTATTCTCGCCTCGACCGACTTATCGCGATAGCCGATGCGGTGGCGCACCTTGAGACCCTTCTGCTTGAGCTTGACCTTGAGCTTGTAATAGCGGCCGCCGCCCGAGCTTCGCGGCGGCTGGTAGCCGAGGGAATAGTAGTTGCGCAGATCCCCCAGGATCTTGCCGAGGCCGGCCTCGATGGCGTTGGTGCCGACGATCGCGCGTCCGCCGGTGTCGTCGGCAATCATGTGCAGCGGCTCTTTCATATTGGCGCTGTAGATCGAGTCGACCAGGGGCAGGCCGCCGCCCTGGGTGGTGCCGCCGTACTCCGCGGAGATCGTCGAGCCGGCGCGCATGCCCCCGGCGTCGAGCGTGAAGAAGGTGACGCCGGAGGAGTTGGCCTGGGCGATGAGCTTGCGGTAGCTGTTGGCGATGTCGAAATTACCCGCCTCCAGGCGGGCGCGAGCGCGCGGGAAGCGCTCGTCGACGAAAATGAAGAGATCCTCGGCGATCACCTGGGGGATGCCGTCCGACACGTAAAGCAGGGCTTTGCGCCCGACCAGCCCCGAGAGCAGCTCCACCTGGCGGCTCAAGCCGCGCAGGGTGAATTTCATCTCGGCCTCCACGGACTCGGCGTGATCGCGGGCGGCGCCCATGGCGGTGAGCTCGCGGGTGGCGCCGGAGATCTCGTCGATCGCGGTCTTGCGCTCGCGCTCGCGCAGGGTGGCGTGCCCGGAGAGAGTCTCCAGCTCCTCGAGAGCCCGGTTGACGTCGCCCATGTTGGAGGTGAAGGGCTGGCGCAGGTGCAGGGAGCGGTCGTAGCTGACCACCATCACCTTGTCGTTGGAGCCGATATAATGAATTTGCGGTATGGTGGAGACTTTTTTCGCAAATAGCACCGGGTTCATAGAGCCACTTAGGGGGCGGAAGCCTTTTTGCCGCGTCCAAGCATCGGTGTCGAGTGGGCTAGCCACAGTACGAATATTGATGACATCATCGCGGTTTGCTGCCAACAGCGCGGCAATCACACCGCCACCAGAGTAACCAACAA
>JBCCLG010000007.1:0-24343 GCA_039027015.1 Acidobacteriota bacterium
GCCAGTTCGCCGATCAATTCTGAGCCAGGCGGATCATGGCGGCAGCCAGGCCCGCCGGGGAAACGGCGCCATCCGTAGGGACTACAAGAGGTTCCCGACGGGTGCGCCGGCGGAGAATCGCCGCCGCGGCGGCGGTCCTCGCGCTGCTCGCCGCCATCGACCTGTCGAGAGCGCCGAATCGGCAGTGGAGCGCGCCTCTGCTGCTGGGCGCGATCGACCTCTATCAGGATCATCTCTCGGGTCCGCTGGCTTCCCTCAGCGGCTCGAGCTGCCGCTTCGAAGTCTCCTGCAGCCACTACGCCGAAGCGGTCATCGCATCCCACGGATCTCTCGAGGGCTCGAGGCTCACGCTGCTCCGGATCCTGCGCTGTGGACCCTGGACCGAGCCAGGAACCGCGGACCCTCCTCCGCGGCCGGTTGAGGCGGAGCCCTAGCTAGCCGCCCGGGCCCTACGACTCCGCTCCCTTTCTCCCCTCCGCGCCTTTCTCCTATACTGGGGCCGTCCTCTCGCCCTCGGCTGCATCATTTCCGGTCAGCTACGACGCCTCCGGCGTCTCTCGAGGCCGCTTCGCGGCCCGCCAGCTCTTTGGCGAGAGGGTCTGCTCCCGGGTGTGTTCGGAATATTTGATGACAGGCGCTGCGCCTCGTGATCTCGATGAGGAACGTCAGAGAGTGCTTTTGGTGAGCCGTCCATGATGCCTAGCGACCCGCCGCCGCCCTACGGAAAACGCGGCGGTCGGAGTTCGCGCGCGTCCGAGGCTGCCCACGGCGGGCCTCCTGAGAGCAGCGGACCGCCGGAGAGCAGCGACGGCCTGCTCGCCAGCGCTCTTGAGGCCTCAACCCTGAAGCTCGCGGTTCTCGAAGCTTCAGACAGCGCCCTCGAGATCGTCACCTGCACCTCCGCCTTTGCGGGATTCTTCTCGAGAAGCGTGGATCAGGCGTCCGGGCTCCCGATCCGCGAGCTCGAGATCGACCGCGATTTCGAGCGGCTTTGGCGCGACAGCTGCCGCGAGGCGTGCCTACTCGAGGCGTCGGTCTCCTTCTTCTATCTCGATCCGAGCACCCATCCCCCGCGCCGACTGCTGATCACCCTGACCCCTCTCCCGGACCGGCGGGTGCGGCGCATCAGCTGCCAGATCGAGGAGCGCGGCGCAACCCAGGCGACGATCTTGGGTTCCGGCGGCCCGACGAGCGACGCGGGTCACGTTCTCGACAACGCCCCCTCGCCCATCTGGACCTGCGGCGTCGAAGGAGACAGGGACTTCTTCAACTCCCAGTGGCTGCGCTTTACCGGACGCTCGCCACAGCAGGAGCTCGGGCGAGGCTGGATGGACGCCGTACATCCCGAGGATCTCGAGGCGTACCGCGAGGCTTTCCTGAACGCCTTTCACGATCGCGAGCCGCTTCACCGTGAGTATCGGCTGCGGCGGGCGGACGGCGAATACCGCACCATGCTCGACGTCAGCCGTCCGCGCTTTCGTTCGGACGGAAGCTTTCTCGGCTACGTAGGCTCGCTGACCGACATCTCAGATCTGCGGCGCGCGGAGGCGCGCAGACGCCACTCCGAGCGGTGGCACCGAGAGCTGATCGAAGGAACGGACAACCTGGTGCTGCAGCTCGATCCGGAGGGCGCCATCGCGTTCGTCAACGGCGTGAGCCGTTCTATCCTGGGCGCGGAGCCCGAGGAATGCGTTGGCTTCCCCCTGCTGGACTTCGTGTCCGAGGACGACCTGCAGCGGGTGGCGGCGCTGCTCGAGGGCTGGCTCGCCGGCCGCCCCCTCGACGCGCCCCTGGAGCTTCGCCTCTCGAGCCGGCGCGGCGAGACCCACGACATGCTGTGGACCGTCAACCCCCATGCCGCCTCGGCCGGCGGCTTCACGGTCAACTGCCTCGGCCAGGACATCACCGAGCGCAAGCGCGCCGAGCGGGTCCTGCGCATTCAGTCGCAGGTGCTCGAGAGCATGATCGAAGGCGTGATGCTGACCAACCCCTCGGGCGTGATCCTCTACACCAACGAGGCCCACAACGCCATGTTCGGCTACTCGCCCGGCGAGCTGATCGGCCAGAGCTACACCGTGCTCGAAGGGCATCCCTTAGGACAGAAGCGGCGGGATACTCGCAAGGAGATGTTCGATCGCGGGTTCTTCGTCGGCGAGTCCACCCATCGCAAGAAGGACGGCACCGAGTTCCACACCATCTCGCGCATCAAGAAGCTCGAGATCGACGGCCTCTCCCACTGGATCGCGGTAACCGAAGACATCACCGAGCGCAAGCGCGACGAACTCGACAGGCAGCGTCTCGACCGCCGCATTCAGCAGGCCCAGAAATTAGAG
Organism: Acidobacteriota bacterium; assembly: GCA_039027015.1. Taxonomy (GTDB): domain Bacteria; phylum Acidobacteriota; class Thermoanaerobaculia; order Multivoradales; family J023; genus JAUIJL01. The sequence continues at coordinate 2,334 of JBCCLG010000007.1, forward strand.
AGCCTCGGGGTGCTGGCCGGCGGCATCGCCCACGACTTCAACAATCTGCTGATGGTGATGCTCGGCAACGCGAGTCTCGCCCTGCAGGATTTGAGCGTCGACCAAACGGCCTATGCGGACGTCGAGCAGATCGAGTCCGCCGCCATGCGCGCCGCCGAGCTGACCAAGCAGATGCTGGCGTATTCGGGCAAGGGTCAATTCCTCGTCGAGCCGATCGACCTTTCCGACGAGATTTCGGAGATGGCCCACCTGCTCTCCAATTCGGTGGCCAAAGGTATCGATATCGACCTCCACCTGGCGCCGCGCCTGCCGAAGGTCGAGTGCGACGTCTCGCAGATCCGCCAGGTGATCATCAACCTCACCACCAACGCTTCGGAGGCTATCGGTCAAGGCAGCGGACGGGTGGTCCTGCGCACCGGCTCCCTGCACTGCTCGCGGGAGCTGCTCGACGAGACTTTCTTAGCCGATGAGCTTCCCGAGGGCCTCTACGTCTCCCTGCGGGTGGAGGACGACGGATCGGGAATGGGCACGGAGACGCTGTCGAAGATTTTCGACCCCTTTTACACCACCAAATTCACCGGCCGCGGCCTCGGCCTGGCGGCGGTTCTGGGCATCGTGCGCGGGCACCGCGGAGGTATCCGGATCGAGAGCGAGAAGGGTCGAGGCTCTATCTTCACCGTCTACCTGCCGGCGGCGGAGCCCTCCCTGCCCGAACCGATGGAGCGCAGCGTCAGCTCCGCGGGGCTGTCCGGGGAGGGAACGGTGCTGCTGGTGGACGATGACGACAGCGTCCGGCAGATGGCGGCGCGAATGCTCGAGCGCCTGGGGTTTGAAGTGATCGCCGCGAGCGGCGGTGTCGAGGCCATAGAGCTCTTCAGTCGACATCGCGAGACCTTGAGCGCCGTTCTGCTCGATATGACGATGCCCAAGATGGACGGCGAGGAGACCTTCGGTCATCTGCAGACCCTCGATCCCGAGATCCCGGTGATCCTCTCCTCGGGCTACAGCGAACAGATCGCCGACGAGCGATTCGAGCACGGGCGGCCGGCGGGCTTTCTGCAGAAGCCCTACCGCCAGAGGGATCTCATCCTCAAGATGGATGAGGTCTTGAATCCGGCCGAATCAGACTGAGGTCGCGGGGCGTATACGCTCCGTGATGGGAGCATTCAACAACCACCCAGGCAGCCGGGGCGATCTCTCGCGCCGCGGATTTCTGAAGCTGGGCGGCGTCGCGGGCCTCGCCGTGGCGGTCACCGGGGGATGCACCTACCGCGCCATGAGCCGCCGCCGCCGCCTACCCACCGCCGTACCTTCGCCCGCCGCACCCTCCCCGGAGCCGATTACGGCCAACCTCGGCCGCGGCGTCAGGGTCCATATGTTCCAGACCGGCTGGGTCGCGGTCAAAAAGCCGCACCGAGCGTTTTCCGGACCCTCGGCTCTGCGCACGGCGGCCATCGTGATGAGCGGAGCATGGACCGAGTGGCTGCCGATTACCGCCTTCGTCATCGAGCATCCCGAGGGCCTCTATGTTTTTGACACCGGGGAGACGGCCCGAATCTCGGAGCCCGAATACCCGGCCTGCGATCCCGTGACGGGCTGGTTCTACCGGCGCAACCTGCAGTTCGCGCTGGGCCCGGAGGACGAGATCGGCCCTCAGATGCGCCGCGCCGGCCTCGAGCCGGAGAGCGTACGCCGTGTCCTCATGAGCCACCTGCACTCCGATCACGTGGGAGGAATGCAGCATTTCAAGGGCGCCGAGTTTCTGGTGTCAGAAGCCGCCCGAGGCGGTCATGCCGGGGCCCTCATGTGCCGCCTGCCCTCGGGTCTGCGGGCGGCGCCCCTTGAGCAGACGCCGATCGGCGCTTTCCAGGAGAGCTTCCGCGTCACCGAGGATGGGGCCATCACCCTCGTGCCGACGCCGGGCCACGCGGCCGGTCATCAATCCGTCCTGATCCAGGTCGAGGGAAAGAGCCTCTGCCTCGCCGGCGACGCCGCCTTCAGCCTCGATCAGATCCTCACCGGCAAGACGCCCGGAATCGTCGAGAACGTTCGGGACGCCCGGTCAAGCGCACGGGCGCTCCGGCGTCAACACCTGGACTTCGGCACGGTGCTGCTGCCCACCCATGACCCGGCGAACGCCGGGCGGCTGCGGAAGCTTTAGGCCTTCTCCACAGAAGGCGCTAGCTGAGGAGAACCTTCAAATCGTCGGCGGATAGCTCGCCGATCAGGCTCTTATCGGCCGAGAGAATGGCGTCGGCAAGCTGCTTCTTAGACCCCTGCAGCTCCATGATCTTCTCCTCTACGGTGCCGCGGCTGATCAGGCGGTAGGCGAAGACGGGGCGTGTCTGGCCGATGCGATGGGCGCGGTCGACTGCCTGGGCCTCGACGGCCGGGTTCCACCAGGGATCGAGAATGAAAACGTAGTCGGCCGCGGTCAGGTTGAGGCCTACGCCGCCGGCTTTGAGGCTGATCAGGAAGAGTCTGCAGTCCTCGTCGTTCTGGAACCTCTCCACCTTCTCCTGGCGTTTACGGGTGCGGCCGTCGAGGTATTCGTAGACGACGCCGCGGTCGTCGAGCTGGGTCCGCAGGATGGAAAGCAGGGAGGTGAACTGCGAGAAGACCAGCGCTTTGTGGCCCTCGTCGAGCACTTCCTCGAGATATTTCAGCAGGTTGTCGAGCTTGGCGCTGGCGTCGCCCACGCGCTCTTCGTCGATCAGGCCTGGATGACAGGCCGCCTGGCGAAGACGCAGCAGGGCCTCGAGCACCTGAATCTTCGACTTGCGCAGGCCCACCTGCTCGATGCGCTCGTTGAGCGAGATCCGGTAGTACTCGCGCAGCTGGTTGTACATCTCGAGCTGCTCGCCCTCCAGCTCGCAGTAGAGGGTGAGCTCGGTCTTCTCGGGCAGATCGTCGAGCACCTCTTCCTTGGTGCGCCGGAAAATAAAGGGCTGCAGCGCCGCCGAGACCGTAGCCAGCGCTTCGCTATCGGTGGGCGTTCCCTCGAGGTCCTTGAGCACCGCCTGGCCGAGCATTCCGGGATTGAGGAATTCGAAGAGCGACCACAGCTCGCCGAGGTGGTTTTCCACGGGCGTGCCGGTGAGCGCCAGCCGATGCTGGGCCATGAGCTGCCGGCAGGCCTTGGCGGCCTGGGACGAGGAGTTCTTGATCGCCTGCGCCTCGTCGAGAATCGCGTAGTCGAACTCGATCTCCTTGAGCTGCTCGACATCGCGGCGCAGGGTGCCGTAGGTCGTGACGATCACGTCATAGTCGTCAAAGGATCCCTGGTATTCCTCGCGTCCGGGTCCGGTGTAGTTGAGCAGGCGCAGCTTCGGGGTGAATCGGCCGGCCTCTTCGATCCAGTTATGCACCAGGCTGCGAGGCACCACGATGATCGACGGCAGACGCTCCCACGACTGGATCGGCCGGATCCGGCGCATCTGGAGCAGGGCCAGAACTTGGACGGTTTTGCCGAGGCCCATATCGTCGGCCAGGCAGCCGCCAAAGCCGTGGTCCTTGAGGAATTTCAGCCAGCCTAGGCCCTCCTGCTGGTAGCGCCGCAGATCGCCCTTGAAGCCCCGGGGCTCCTGGATCGGCTCGACCCTGTCGAAGGCCTGAAGTCGACCGCGGATTTTCTCGAAATCGCGGTCGATCTCCACCGACTCCTCGGAGAGAAGGCTGTCTAAGAGCAGGGTCTGGGACGGCAGGAAGTAGACCGCGTCACCGTCGTGGCGCGACGTCGCGGTGTTGGCGGCCAGGCTGGCGTAGCGCTCGATCCACTCCTCGGGCAGCAGGCCGTGGGTACCGTCGTCGAGGCGGACGAAGTACTCGCCCTTGTGGATCGCCGACAGCAGCGCGGGCAGGCTGGCGGTGGTGTCGCCGAATTCGACGTCGCCCTCCAGCTCGAACCAGTCGACGTTGCTCGACACGGAGAGGCTGAGCTGATTGTGGCTGACCTGGCGCAGGCGCTGCCCCTCGGCCTCCACCAGCCAGCCGCGCTCGATCAGGGTTTGAGCCACTACCGGGAAGGTACGAAGGGAAACGCGGTAGCGCACCGCCGCCTGGTCAGCGGCGGCATCGTCGCGCTCCACCAGGGTCAGGCCGGCTTCCTCAACCTCGAGGAAGGCGGCGTTTTCGCGCTCTCGGTCGCGGAAAATCAGCCGGCCGTTGGGTCGATCGACGATCCTCTCAAGTCCTCCCGTACGCCGCTCGTAGGCGTCGTCGACCAGGAAGCCGTCGTAGTCGAACCAGATTTCGGCGTCGAGGGAGGGCAGGGTGTCGCTACCGCTGGTGGAGAAGCTGACTCCCGGCGTGGGCTCGACCATGAACTCGTCAAGCTGCCACTGAATCGGGATGTCGAGAGGCGGCAGAGACGGCATGCTCCACAAATCCTCCAGCATGGCGTCGATCTCGGATTCGGGAATCTCGATCTCGCTGTCGCGCCGCAGCTGGGCGATCCAGGGAAAGTGCTCGCCGGTTTCGAGGCGCCCCACGCCGTCGCGAAAGACCACCACGCCGTCGAGAAGAAGGAGCGGATCCGAGATATCGCACAGCTCGGCCTCCCGCTCGAGACGCCCGGAGATGCGGGTCAAAGGCCTGCTTTCGTCTTCTTTCCTCTCCACCTGCAGGACGAACTCCCACGGATCGCCCTCCTGCCACTGCAGCTCGTGGTGCTCGACACTGGCCTCCTCGATACCCTGCACCCAGCCGAAGCGGCCCGTATCGCACAGCCGCGGCACCAGGGTGTCGTAGAGCACCGGCGGCACGACGCCGCTCAGGTAGCCGTCGTTTTTCTCAAGGCCCAGGCCGGCCAGCGACGGCTTTCCTTCTCCGGCTTTCGGAGGCGTCGCGGCGAGAAGGACGCTCAGAAAATCGTGGTCGGTGGGGTCCAGAAGCCGCGAAAGCTCACGCTCTCCGAGGCTCAAGGGCCTCAGCGCAGAGTCCGCGGATCGGCCGCTTCGGTGGTAGAGGTCGACCACCAGCTGCTCTTTGGAGAGGCTTTTGAGCACGTTGATCCGGTAGTGCACGAAGCGCCTGGGATCCTGATCCGTATGGATCTCATGATGCTCGCCGAGGGTTCTGCGGACGCTCTGAAATTGACTCCGCCAGGAGACCTTTTCTGCCGCGGGACCGCCGCCGACCTGCAGGTCGCTCTCGCTTTCGCTATCGCCGCTGGACTCGAGAAAGACCTGGAGCGGTCCGGTTCCCGCCACCCTCTTGCCGATACCTTGCTGATCGGCGGTGAGCAGGGTCGCCCAGATGTGCTTGCACAGCCTTCCGGCGTGGTAGGTGGGGCAATGACACGACGCGGTGAGGATTCCCGAGTGCTCGGAGTCGAACCAGTCGATCTGCACTTCATAGGTTCGCCCAGCGCCGCGCACCGTGGCGTTCAGGCCGTAGTCATCGCTGGCGACTATCTTGACCCTGCGCTGATTGAAATACATCTCTCCCCGCTCACGGTCGGGGGAGGCAACTTCATGGGAGCATCTCTTCTCCAAAGACACGCTTCGGAATCCTCATCTTGATCCATCTATAGGCGGATGAAGGAGCATTACACATTTGGAGATTTTTTGGCAGCCCTCGAGCGGCGAGAGTCTCGCGCCGACGGCGGGAGCCTGATTTTTTTAACCTCGAGTGCATCCTCTGGATCGAGCTTTCCGCAGGGCTCGCCCACCGGGTACGCCAGGCTCTTTGAGGGATGGCGCTTCACCGCAGAAATCGTTCGATCAACTCACGTCACCACGGAAGGCTCGATGGCTTCACCCGACCAGACTCCCACCCGGCCCAGCCATAGAATCGCGAGTCTCGATGTGCTGCGCGGCTTTGCTCTTCTCGGCATTCTGCTGATGAATATCCAGTCTTTCGCCAGGCCGCAGGCGTCTTATATGAATCCCACGGCGTGGGGTAGCTTCAGCGGTCATGAGCCGATCCTGTGGGCGCTCGTTCACGCCGTCGCCGATCAGAAATTCATGACTCTCTTCTCGCTCCTCTTTGGCGCCGGCATCGCCCTGATGACGGACCGCCTCGAGAAGCGGAACGATCAAGCCTCCCCCCTTCCGATGCACTATTGGCGAACGTTCCTTTTGTTGCTCATAGGTCTTTCCCATGCCTATTTGCTGTGGTTTGGCGACATTCTCGTGACCTATGCGCTGTGCGGTTTCCTTGTTGTTCTTTTCCGCCGCCTCGAAGCGAAAAACCTCATTGTGCTGGGTCTCGCCTCTCTCATCGTCGGCACGCTGCTCAGCCTGGCAGCGGGATGGAGCCTGCCCTTCTGGACGGCGGCGGACCTCGAGGCCCAGCAGGCCGAGTGGCGACCTTCCGCGGAGCTGCTCAAGAGCGAGATAGAGATCTACCGATCGGACTGGTGGACGCAAATGCAGCACCGCGTTCCGGCGGCGTTCTTCGTGCACAGCTCCCTCTTCCTGCTGTGGGGCGGCTGGCGCGCCGGTGGGCTGATGCTGATCGGCATGGCGCTCTACAGATCAGGTGTTCTGACCGGGGAGCGGAGCCCGGCCCTCTATCGGCAGCTGATGGGCGCCAGCTTCGCCCTCGGCATCCCCCTGGTCTTGGTGGGCATTCTCACCAACTTTGCGGCCGACTGGTCTCTCGAATACTCGATGTTCCTGGGAAGCCAGTGGAATTATTGGGGCAGCTTGGGAATCAGCTTCGGCTATTTGGGGGGCGTGATGCTGCTCTGCCGACAGGGAACGTGGCCGGCCCTGCAGCGCCGGCTGGCCGCCGTGGGGCGCATGGCGCTCACCAACTACCTGCTGCAGTCGGCGCTGTGCACGCTGATTTTCTACGGCGGCGTCGGCCTGGGGCTCTTTGGCAGGGTCGATAGGGCCGGGCTGATTCTCGTCTGCGCGGCCGTCTGGACGCTGCAGCTCGCCGTTTCAGAGATGTGGCTTCGCCGCTTTCACTTCGGGCCCGCGGAGTGGCTCTGGCGCTCGATGACCTACCGAAGTCTGCAGCCGTGGCGGCGGGGTCAAAGCGGGGTATAAACCAGATCCGCGATCAGCGACTCGCTGTCGTTCAGGACATGCCTGGGATCATGACGGCAGATCATGCGCTGGATCACCTCAGAACCGGGCGGCAGGACGACCCCAGGACCGACGATCGAATCGCGAACCCTGCAGCCTTCGCCCAGGCGAGCCTCCCACAGGATCAGCGAAGCGCTGATCTCGGCACTCCCGCCGATCACCGAGCCCCGCGCCACCTGGGACCGGTGTACCCGAGCCGTGGGATCAATCGCGGCGAGGGCGCTGATCGGCGGGAGCGGCGGCGCCAGGCGGCGCGGCCGGGCGATTCGTCTCCACAGGCGACGTCCGAGGCTGCCGTGAAGAGCGGCCTCTTCGAGGGCGGCTGCATAGTAGCGTCCCGGCGTCCCCAGGTCATGCCAGCGGCGCCCGGTCACGAGGCTCGCCAGGCGCCCGCCTTCCGAGAGCAGCGGCTGATAAAGGAGCTCCAGGATATCGCCGGCGCGCTCGTCGATGACGTCAAAGACGCTCGGCGAGAGAACGTGCAGGCCGGAGAAGACGTGGCGACTCGCTACCCGCCGTCCGCCTGGCGCGGGCTCATAGCCTCTCATCTGCACCACGCGGCCTTCCGCATCGATCGCGATGCCGCCCCCGAGCGCCGAATCCGGAGGTCGCTCGAGCAGGAGGAGGGTCGCTTCGGCGGCCTCCTTCAGGTGATGCTCAACCACCTGCCGAACCGGCCAGTCGCACAGGCTGTCGCCGTTGACCATCACCACGGCATCGGCGTCGCGCAGGAAATCTCGCAGCGGGTAGAGGGCACCGTAGGTCCCCTGAATCTCGGGCTCGTGGCTGTAGGTGAGGGGCAGACCGAAGTAGCTCGACCCGAAGAAGGATCGGATTGAGTCCGGAAGAGAGTGAAGGTTGAGGGCGGCCGCCTCGCAGCCGGCCGCCTGGAGCCTTCTGAGCGTCCAGCCCGCCGCCGGCTCCCCGCCGATCGGCAGGAGCGGCTTGGGGAGATCGAAGGTCAGGGGCCTGAGCCGCGTGCCGAAGCCGGCACTCAGAATCAACGCTCTGAGGCGCGGCTTGCTCATTCCCTCAGGTCTCGCGGAAAACCATGTCCGGCGGCGCCTCCGGATTCTTTTCCTGGTGGTCCGCCCAGAGCCGCAGGTAGTTGCGCCTTTCGGCATCTTCCGGATCGAAGCCGCTGCGCTGCGCGATTTTTTCGCACCCCTCGCCCTCAAATTCCACAAAATCGCCTACCGGCGTATGGTCCAGGGAGATGACGATCGAGCCGAGGTGCCACTCTTCGCGATACTTCTGGTAGCGGTACGCCAGGCGATATCCCAGGGCCTCGAGGATGGAGCGCATCTTCTCCGCGTCACCCACCGAGGTCTCGGTCTCCTCGCGCACCTTGACCCGCCCTTCATAGGAGGCGGGACCCTTGATGGTAAGCCATGAGCCGGAGCCACCCAGGCGAAGACGCAGCATGCGTCCCTCTTCCTCCAGAACGCCCTCGCGGTCAAAAACCCAGTTGTCTTCAAAGGCCGGAGAGCCTTGCCTTTCGGCCTCCAGGCTCTCCAGCCTCTCGCGCAGGGCGTCGTGGTCGACGACCGCAAACTTCAGCTCGCGCTCCACTCCCTCAGAATGACTCATCGAAAAAGAGACCTCAGTTCGTCGCGAGGCGGTCGAGCATCCTCACCACCATGCGAATCCCGTCATAGAAGTTGGGCACGTCGAACTTCTCGTTGGGCGAATGGAGGCGGTCGTCGGATAGACCAAAGCCCATGAGAAGAACGGGAACCTTGAGCACGCTGGCGAAGTTGCCGACGATCGGAATCGATCCGCCCTCGCGGACCCGCACCGGCTTTTTCCAGACGTCCTCCGCCGCCGAGAGCGCGGCCTGCACGACAGGCCCTTCGGTTTCGAGCAGCACGGCGGGGGCTCCATGGTGGGCCATCACGGTGACCCGGGCGCCCGGAGGGCACACCTTCTCCACATGCTCGGTGAACAGACGCTCGATGGTTTTGGGATCCTGATCGGGAACCAGGCGCATGGAAATCTTGGCGCTGGCGTAGCCCGGGATGATGGTCTTGGCGCCCTCGCCCGTATAGCCGCCAACGATGCCGTTGACGTCGCAGGTCGGCCGGCACCAGACTCGCTCGAGGGTGCTGTAGCCCTCCTCGCCGAAAACCTCCGGAACCTCGAGGTTCTTGCGGTAGGCCTCTTCGTCAAAAGGCAGGTTGGCGAACTCATCGCGCTCCCACTGCTCCACCGGGCGGACGGCGTCGTAGAAGCCATCGATCAGCACGCGGCCCGTATGCGGGTCGCGCAGGCTGGCGATAATGTGGGCCAAAGCGTTGGCGGGGTTGGTCACCGCGCCGCCGAAGCTGCCGGAATGGAGGTCGCGGTTCGGGCCGTCGACCCGGATCTCCATGTACGCCATACCCTTGAGCCCGTAGAGCAGAGAGGGCTGACCCTCTGAATACATAGCGGAATCCGAGATGAAGACCGCGTCGCAGGCCAAGAGCTTGCCGGCGTCCTCCTGCACGAAAGCCTCGATGGCCTCGCCGCCCGATTCCTCTTCGCCCTCGACGATGAATTTCACGTTGACCGGCAGCGTCCCGCGCTCGGCGAGGATGGCGGCGACCGCCTTCAGGTGGGCAAAGGATTGCCCCTTGTCGTCGGTTGCGCCGCGCGCCACGAGGATCTTGCCGTCCTGCTCGAGGGTCGGCTCAAACGGAGGGTTGCGCCACAGCTCCACGGGATCGGCCGGCTGAACGTCGTAGTGGCCGTAGAAGAGGATCGTCGGCCTGCCCGGAGCGCCGAGCCACTCGGCGTAGAGAAGAGGCTTGCCCGCGGTTTCGATCAGGCGCGCGTCAAGCCCGGCGTCGGTCATTTTTCCCAGCAGGAATTCGGCGCAGCGGCGCACCTCGGCGTCGTAGGAGGGATCGGTGGAAATCGAGGGGATGCGGAGATAGTCCTTGAGCTCCTCGAGGTAGCTTTCCTGCTCGCTCTCGATGCGCGTGAAGACGTCCTGACTTGAGTGCATCGTCTCTCCTAGAAGTCCTAAAATCGAGGGTTCCGCAGCCAGAGACTCCGAGATTTCAGAACTCCGGGATCGGGACTTGTGGGGCGGCGCAGTTTAGCACTACGCCTCGGCGGACGGCGGATTCGGAGCCTGAGTTAGAAGGTAGAGATTGACCCCGTTCACCAGCACGTGGGCGGTGATCGCGGGCAGCAGATTGCCGCGCCAAAGGGTCAGTCCCGCGAACAGACCGCCGGCGATCAGGGCGAAGAGCGTCCATACCCTGAAGGTCTTCTCCGGACCCACGTGGAGCAGGCCGAAAAGAGCCGTGGCCAGCGGCCAACCCCAGGCGGTTTGCATGGCGCCGCGGAAGAAGAGTTCCTCGGAGAAGCCCGAGATCAGAGCCAGGCAGAGCACCTGATCTTTCTCGAGCCCGCCGAGCATCTCGCCCATGGCCTCTTCCAGCCGCCTCATGGGAGCGAAAAAGCGGCTGCCGAGGCGCCACGACAGAATCAGGAGCGCCCCGGAGCCGAGTCCCAGGGCGAGGTCCAGCCACCAAAGGCGCGGATCGATGAAGAGGGAGAGCGGAATCTCCCCCTGATCGAAGCCGAACCAAAGAACTCCGGCGATGGCGAGCAGCAGATAGAAAACCCAGCCGGTTCGGTAGAGGTAACCGGGTTCTAGCGCGGCGGGATCTTGATTCGGATCCAAGGGTCACGAATCCAAGAAGTGCGGGGTCCCCAAGAGGCGCGCGGCGGTGGGGTCAGTCGTCGAAGCTCTTTCCCGTCGCCTCCCAATCGGCGAGAAATTTCTCGAGGCCCCCCGAAGTCAGAGGGTGTTTATAGAGCTGCTCGAGAACTTTGAGCGGCAGAGTCACGACCTCAGCGCCGAGTTTCGCGGCCTGGGCCACGTGGAGGGGATGGCGCACGGAGGCCACCAGCACCTGGGTCTCGAAATCGTAGTTGTCGTAGATCTCGACCACTTCCTCGATCAGCTTCATGCCGTCCTGGCCGAGATCGTCGAGGCGTCCCACAAAGGGCGAGATGTAGGCCGCACCCGCTTTGGCGGCCAGCAGCGCCTGGTTCGACGAGAAGCAGAGGGTAACGTTGGCGAGGATGTCTTCAGAGCGCAGATCGCGCACCACGCGGAGCCCTTCGGCGAGCAGAGGTACCTTGACCACCACGTTATCGGCCAGCTCGGCGAGCCTCCTGCCCTGATCCATCATGCCTTCGTAGTCCGTGGCCAAAACCTCGCCCGATACCGGCCCGGGCACCAGCTCGGCAATCTGCTGGACGGTGGGCAGATAGGGCTTGCCCTGCTTGGCGATCAGGCTGGGATTGGTGGTGACACCGTCGACCATGCCCCATTCGAGGCCCTGGGCGATCTGCTCAATATCCGCGGTATCCAGGAAGAAAAGCATCTCTTGATTGACTCCAGAGGTTTGAGAGAGGGGTCAGGTACCGGCGTCTGTAGCGTCGTCTGCTGCGGAGCCCGCCTCGGGCGAGCCGCTCTCCGAGTCGAGCGCGGCATTCTCTTCTTCGTCTTCGGTGACGATTTTGGCGACCGCCACCACCCGATCTTCAGAGCCCAGATTCATCACGCGCACCCCCTGGGTGGCGCGTCCGATGCGGCTCACGTCGTCGACCTGAATGCGGATCAGCTTGCCGCTCTGGGCGATCAGCATCACGCCGTGTTCGGGGTGCACGTGACGGACGCCGACCAGCGGTCCCGTTTTCTCACTGACCTTGAGGTTGATGATGCCCAGGCCGCCGCGGCTTTGTCGGCGGTATTCGTCGATCGAGGTGCGCTTGCCGTAGCCGTTGGCGCTGATCGAAAGGATGTCGCCCTCCGACTCCAGCATCGCCATGCCGACAACCCGGTCGCCCGGGCGCAGCTTGATGCCGCGAACGCCCCGGGCACCGCGCCCCATGGAGCGCACGCCGGTGAGCGAGCTGCCGTCCTCGAGCTCCTGATCCTCCTCCGGAAAGCGAATGGCGTAGCCGTCGGCGGTAGCCAGCAGAATGTCCTGATGGCCGTCGGTGACCCGCACGTCGAGGAGGCGGTCTTTTTCGTCGATGGTGAGGGCGATGATCCCCCCGGCCCGCGGTCTCGAATAGGCCTCGAGCTGAGTTCTCTTGACCGTGCCGTTCTCGGTGGCGAAGACGATGTAGCCCTCGCCGAATTCGCGCACCGTGGCGGTGGTGGCGATCTGTTCGTCGCTCGCCAGCTCGAGGAGATTGGCGATCGCCCGGCCCTGGGAGGCGGGTCCGGCCTCCGGGATTCGATGCACTTTGATCCAGTGCACCTTGCCGCTGGTGGTAAAGGCCAGCACATAGCTGTGGGCAGAGGCGATGTAGAGGTGCTCGACGAAGTCACCCTCTTTGGTCTCGAGGCCTTTTCGGCCCTTGCCGCCCCGCGCCTGCTCTCGGTAGGTGGCCAGCGGGGTGCGCTTGATGTAGCCGGCCTTGGTGACGGTGATCACCATGTCCTCGTCGGCGATCATGTCCTCGAGGGTGATGTCCGCCATGGCGCCGACGATCTCGGTGCGGCGCGGATCGCCGTAGGTTTCCTTGATCTCGAGCAGCTCTTCCTTGATCACCTCGAGGAGCAGCTGATCGGATTCGAGAATGGAGCGCAGCCTCTCGATCAGCTCCATCAGCTCGCGATACTCCTCGACCAGCTTCTCGCGCTCGAGGCCCGTGAGGCGCTGCAGGCGCATTTCCAGGATGGCCTGGGCCTGTATCTCGGAGAAGGTAAAGCCTTCGATCAGCCCTCTCTTGGCCTCGTCCACGGTTTGGCTGGCGCGGATGGTGGTGATGATCTCGTCGATGACGTCGAGAGCCTTGAGCAGGCCTTCGACGATGTGGGCCCTATACTCTGCTTTGCGCAGGTCGAAGCGCACCCGGCGGATCACCACCGTGCGGCGATGGTCGATGAAGTGGCCGAGGATCTGCTTCAGGTTCAGAACCTGCGGCTGGTTGTCGACGATCGCCAGCATGTTCATGCCGAAGCTGGTCTGCAGCTGGGTCATCTTGTAGAGGGTGTTGAGCACCACCTCCGGGACCTCGCCGCGCTTCAGCTCGATGACCATGCGGATGCCGCGGCGGTCGGACTCGTCGCGCAGGTCGCTGATGCCCTCTATCTTCTTCTCGCGCACCAGCTCGGCGATGCGCTCGAGCAGCCGAGCCTTGTTGACCTGGTACGGGATCTCCTGGACGATGATCGCCTGACGATCCCTGCTGATGTCTTCGAACTCCACCCGGGCGCGCAGCTGGATCGTGCCGCGCCCGGTGGTGTAGGCCTCGTGGATGCCGCGCACGCCGTGGATGAAGGCGGCGGTGGGGAAATCAGGCCCGGGGAGGACCTCCACCAGCTCGGGGATCGTCACCTCCGGCTGATCGATCAGCAGCACACAGGCGTCGATCACCTCGGAGAGGTTGTGCGGCGGGATATTGGTCGCCATGCCGACGGCGATGCCCGAGGAGCCGTTGACCAGAAGATTCGGCACCCGGGCGGGCAGCACCACGGGCTCGCGCTCGGAGCCGTCGTAATTCTCGATCCAGTCAACGGTTTCCTTGTCGATATCCTCGCGCAGCATCTCCTCGGCAAGGCGGGTGAGCCGAACCTCGGTGTAGCGCATGGCCGCGGCGTTGTCGCCGTCCAGGGAGCCGAAGTTCCCCTGCCCGTCCACCATCAGGTAGCGCATCGAGAAGTCCTGGGCCAGGCGCACCACGGTGTCGTAGATCGCGCTATCGCCGTGAGGGTGGTATTTGCCCATCACGTCGCCCACGATGCGGGCGGATTTTTTATAGGGGCGTCCGGCTCTATTGCCGGACTCCCACATGCCGTAGAGCACCCGGCGATGCACGGGTTTGAGGCCGTCGCGCACGTCGGGAAGGGCGCGGCCGATGATCACGCTCATGGCGTAATCGAGGTAGCTGGTGCGCAGCTCGTCTTCGATGTCGACCGGCAGAATGCGGTCGAACGTCGTCTCGTCGTGGTCTGTCATCTAGGCGTGGATCTATCTCAGGTTCTTCGGTCGTGGGGCCGTGAGTGGAACGGCCCTCACACGTCGAGATTCTTGACGTCGAGGGCGTTCTCGACGATGAAGTCACGGCGAGGCTCCACGTGATCTCCCATCAGGATGGAGAAAATCTGGTCGGCCGCCACGCCGTCTTCGATGCGCACCTGGAGCAGGTTGCGGAATTCAGGATCCATGGTGGTTTCCCACAGCTGCTCGGCGTTCATCTCACCCAGACCCTTATAGCGCTGGATGGAGACGCCCTTTTTGGCGCCGCTGAAAAGGTAGTCGAGCACCTCCTCGAGATTTTGATGCTCGCTGCTGGCGGCGCCATTCTCCAGCGTGAAGCCCTGGCTTTTTAGAGCCTCGAGGCCTTCCGCATTGTTGGCCAGGGACCGGTATTCGGCGCTGGTCAGAAGGTTCCAGTCGAGATCGACTCGCCGGTCGACGCCGTCCTGACGGCTGAAGAGGCGGATCCTGAACAGGCCGTGCTCTTCATCGTCCAGGACCTCGAGGCCCGAAAAGCGCTCGACCTCCTCCAGACGACCGGCCACCCTCTCCACCAGCTCGCGATCGGCGAGATCCTCTTTGGACAGCAGGCCTTCCCTGAGCGCGATGTCGATCGCCTCGGCGGCCACGCCGCGGCCGATGAGGCGACGCATCTTGCCGCGGAAGCTCTCGAGACGCTGCAGGAAGCGGCCGAGATCCTCGCCGCTGTAGGTGCGGCTCTTCTGGGCGGGGGTCCCGTTGCCGTCGCCGCCGTCCATCAGATGAAGGCTCCAATTCTCCTGAATGCGCTCGATCAGGAAGGCCTGATATTCACGGTCATCCTTGAGGTAGGTCGACTTCTTCTTGCCGGATCCCACCTTGTAGAGCGGCGGCTGGGCGATGTAGAGATGCCCGCGCTCGATGATCTCCGGCATTTGGCGGAAAAAGAAGGTGAGCAGCAGGGTGCGGATGTGCGAGCCGTCGACGTCGGCATCGCACATGATCACCAGCTTGTGGTAGCGCAAGCGCGAGATATCGAAGTCTTCCCGGCCGATTCCCGTGCCGAGGGCCGTAATGATGGTCTTGATTTCGTCGGAGCCCAGCATCTTGTCGAAGCGGGCTTTCTCAACGTTCAGAATTTTTCCCTTGAGCGGCAGAATGGCCTGGTAGTTGCGGTCTCGGCCCTGCTTGGCCGAGCCACCGGCGGAATCACCCTCGACCAGGAAGAGCTCGGACCGTGCCGGATCGCGCTCCGAGCAGTCGGCCAGCTTGCCGGGCAGGTTGGAGCCATCGAGCGCCCCTTTACGGCGGGTCAGCTCACGCGCCTTGCGCGCAGCCTCGCGGGCGCGGGCGGCCTCGATGCACTTATCAACCACCCGGCGGGCGACCTTCGGATTTTCCTCAAAGAAGGTGCTGAGCCTCTCGCCGAGGACCTGCTCCACCCAGCCCTTGACCTCCGAAGAGACCAGCTTATCCTTGGTCTGACTGGAGAATTTCGGATCCTGAATGCGTACCGAGACGACCGCGGTCAGGCCTTCACGCACATCGTCGCCCGAGAGGTTCTCCTTGAGATTCTTGGTCAGCTGATTGGCCGTGACGTAGGAGTTGACCGTGCGGGTCAACGCCGAGCGAAAGCCCGCCAGGTGAGTTCCGCCATCGCGGTTGTTGATCGTGTTGGTAAAGCAGAACACCTGCTCCTGATAGCCGTCGGTCCACTGCATGGCGATTTCGACGGTCTCGGCGCCGGTGCCGTCGTCGCGCATATCTTCGAGGAAGATAGGCGCCGCGTGCAGCTGGGTCTTGGCGCGGGTCAGGTGCTCGACGAAGCTCTGGATGCCGCCCTCGTACTGGAAATCGCCCGTCTTGCCGCTGCGCTCGTCGACCAGCCGCACGTGGATGCCGCGATTCAGGAACGACAGCTCACGCAGCCGCTGGGCCAGGGTGTCGTACTGGAACTCCAGGACGCTGAATATCTGCGCGTCGGGCATGAAGCGAACTTTGGTGCCCGTGCGCTCGCTGGTGCCAAC
Organism: Acidobacteriota bacterium; assembly: GCA_039027015.1. GTDB lineage: Bacteria > Acidobacteriota > Thermoanaerobaculia > Multivoradales > J023 > JAUIJL01. The sequence goes on from JBCCLG010000007.1 coordinate 18,369, forward strand.
CGCCTCGATCGGCCCTTCCGGAACGCCGCGGCCGTAGGTTTGGGACCACAGCTTGCCGTCGCGACGGATCTCCAGGTCAAGCCGCTCCGAAAGGGCGTTGACCACGGAAACGCCCACGCCGTGCAGACCGCCCGAGACCTTGTAGACGTTGTTGTCGAATTTACCGCCCGAGTGCAGCTCGGTCATGATGACCTCGGCGGCGGAACGGCCCTCGCCGGCGTGATGGCCGACCGGAATACCGCGCCCGTCATCTTCCACCGTGGCGCCGCCGTCGCCGTGCAGGGTGACCTCGATCAACGAGCAGAAGCCGGCCTGCGCTTCGTCGATGGAGTTATCGACGAGCTCGAAAATCATGTGATGAAGCCCCGAGGCGTCATCGGTATCGCCGATGTACATGCCGGGGCGCTTGCGCACCGCCTCGAGGCCCTTGAGGACCTTGATCGAGTCGGCGCTGTAGTCGACTTCGGCGGCCGAGGAAGCGTCTGCGGCGTCTCTCGGGTGCTCTTCTGAAGGGGTTTCGGCTTCGCTCATATGGGAGTGTATTCCGGGGCGGACCGGTCGAAGTCCGACCGCTCCTTGTGGCGCACGCAGCGCGCTCGTTCGACGTCTGCTCTCTCGGCTGCGAGAAAGCGGATCCTATCACATCCCGGGCCTCCAGAATATGGCCCGTAAACTACTGAAAATAAAGACTATGTTGCCGCCTCAAAAACGCCTCTTTCAGCGTCTAGGCGGTGCTGCATGGGGAGGTCTTTGAAGACGTGGGGGCGATTCGAGCTGGCGAGCAGCTGCCCCGCTGATCCAAAGTGTCTCCACAGCCCCGCAAGGCGCTTGGCGTCCAGCTCGGTATCGACATCGTCGAGCAGGTAGATCGGCTCAACTCCCACCGCCTCGAGGGCCAGACCGTGGGCCGCGATGAGCAGCAGACCGAGCGCTTTGCGCTCGCCGGCGGAGGCCATCTCGCGCACCGGCCTGCCGAGCCAGCGGATCGAGAGGTCGTCGCGGTGCGGCCCGTAGAAGGGGCGCTCGGCGGCCATTTCTCGCCCCTCTTCTTCCTCCAGGCGCTTTGCGATGGCGTCCGCCCCCTGGAGCCCCTCGCGCGGCGAGGGCCTGTAGCGAATCTCGATCTCCGGCAGCCCGAGACGGCACAGACCGCTCACCTCGAGAAAGCTACGTTTCAGGGTCTCAACATAGTCGGCTCGTCGGCGGATCAGGACGGCCGCGGCGCTCGCCAACACCAGATTCCAGGGCACCAGCTCATCGGTTGAGCAGCCTCGCTGGAGGAGCTTCCGCTTCTCCCCGAGGGCCTGACGGTAGCGGCTGATGACGTCGATCGAGGCGGGCTGCAGGCCGATCAGTCCACGGTCGAGGAAGCGTCTGCGGAGCTGCGGCGCGCCGGTCAGCATCTCGGCGTCCTGAGCGGTCCACGCGATCACCGGCTGGGCGGCCAGGTACTCTGCCAGGGGCGCGCGGTCGCCGTTCAGTCTCTGGTGCCGCTGCCCCTCGTAGTAGGTCAACTCGAGGCTTTGTCTGGAGGAGGTTTCGCCGCACAGCCGGAAGCCGTCACCGCCCAGGGCGGTTGGCATTCGCTCTTCGGAATCCGCGGCCGGGCGCCTCACGCAGTCCGCAATGCGCGGCGTTCGGAAGCTGCGCGTGGTGGCCAGCAGGTAGACGGCCTCCAGCAGACTGGTTTTGCCGGCGCCGTTCGGGCCGAGGATCAGCGATCCGCCGGCCCCTAGAGCGAGGCTCGCGGGCTGCAGGTTTCGAAAGCCCCGGACTTCGATCGCTTCCAGCAATCCTCGGTCCATCCTAGGCCGCGCGGGCCCTTTTTAAAGCCGGATGGGCATGATCACGCAGACATAGCGCTTCTCGGGCCCCTCCACCGGATAGGCGACGCACTGCGAATTCTCGTCCTTGAGCTCGTAGCGCACCCGCTCGGTTTCGGTGGCGCCGAGGAACTGCATCAGATAATCGGGGTTGAGGCCCATCGAAAGGCCGTCGCCGCTGTACTCGCACAGCACCTCTTCCCGGGCTTCCCCGAGATCTGGATTCGCGGCGGAGAAGGTCAGCCGCCCTTCCTCCAGCTCCAGACGAATCGCCCGAGTGCGATCACCGGTCAGCAGGCTCACGCGGTGGATGGCCCCCTGGAGCAGTTTGCGCTCGGCGAGCACCACTTTGTCGTTGTCCTGGGAGATGACGCGCTCGTAATCCGGAAAGGTGCCCTCGAGAATTCGGCAGATCAGCTGCCGCTGGCCGACCGTGAACGAGAGGTGGTGCTCGCTGCGCCGAAAGGACATCTTCTCGCCCTCGAAGCGCTGCAGTTCCTGAAGGGTCTTACGCGGCACGAGCACGCCCTCGGCTTCGCTCAGTCCCTCGGCCTCGGACTCGACGAGGGCCAGCCGGTGGCCGTCGGTGGCGATCAGGGCCAGGGACTCATCGCGAATCTCGAGCATGGCGCCCGAGAGCTGAAAGCGCGACTCCTCGCTCGAGATGGCGAAGAATATTTTGCCGATCATCGAGCGGAAGGTGTCGAAGGGCACCTCGACGGGATCGGTGTCGACCTTCGGGAGACTCGGGAAGTCATCGGCGGGGAGTCCGCGGATCTTGAATATCGACTGGCCGACGAGGATCGTCATCACGCCGTCCTGATCGATGCGCAGGGTGACCTGATCTCCTTCGGCCGCGCGCATGATCTCGAGGAGCTTCTTGGCCTGCACGGCGAGCTCGCCGTTCTCCTGGACCTCGCCTTCGCAGGAGGACGTCAAGGAGACTTCGAGATCCGTGGCTGCGATGTGGAGGCGGTCGTCCTCGGCTCTTAGCAAGAGGTGGGACAGCACCGGGATGGTGGTTCGGCGCTCAACAATGCCCTGCATGGGGATGAGCTCGCGCAGGAACTCGGTACGGTCAACGCGGATTTCCATCGGGTGCACTCCTTGTTTAGAAGAGGGGAAATTATCATAGAGAGAAATCTAGTAGGGGATCGTAGAGGCGGGAGAATTTCGCGGAAAAGTCGTTTAAGTGACTGTCCGTCAATACTTTGGACTCAGCAAATATCGGCGGATTTCGGTGTGGAAATCGAGCGCCTGAATGCGGAAAATCATCGGGCGACTCGGGGGGCCTCCGATTCTCCGCAAATCCTCCACAGATCGACCCGCGGGGTCTTCCGCGGCTTTTCAACGTCACTTTCCCGCAAGCTTCCCGCAGGCTTCCCGCAGGCTTTTCAAAAGATCGTCTCGGTCCTCCTCCGAGCTCCCTTGGGGCGCTGCATGATGCCGCCCTCCGCTGCTCCCGTCGGTAGGCCAAGCGAGTTTGAGGACCCGCGCGCGCAGCCCTCCCGGGCGCCGCAGCGGAGGCGATCCAGCAGCAGCCCCAATCGCGAGCTCCTCTGCCCGGGGAGATCAGGTGAAGTGGTCGATCAGCCCCTGAATCGTCCGATCGATGCCCTCTTCCTTGGCCCGCAGCTCCTCGATCTTGTCGACCGAGTACATCACCGTAGAGTGATGCTTGCCGTTGAACTGCTTGCCGATATCCGGATAGGAGAGGGCCGTCAGGCGCTTGCAGAGATACATCGCCACCTGACGCGGAAAGGCGATGTGTTTCGAGTTGTTTTTGCTCTTGATCTCGGAGACTTTGAGACCGTAGTGGCGAGCCACGAATTTGGTGATCTCCGCCGGCGAGACCGCTTTATCGGCCGGCAGGATATCTTTCAGCGTCTCTTTGGCGAGATCCAGCGAGATCAGGCGACCGGTGAGCGAGGAGAAGGCCACCACCCGATTGAGCATGCCCTCGAGCTCGCGGATATTCGACTTCACGTGCTGGGCGATAAAAAGCGCCACCTCATCGGGCATATCGATGCTCTCGAGGTCCGCCTTGCGGCGCAGAATCGCTACTTTGGTCTCGAGCTCCGGAGGCTGGATGTCGGCGATCAGGCCCCACTCGAAGCGGCTGCGCAGGCGCTCTTCGAGGGTGGGGATGTTGCGCGGCGAGGAATCCGACGACAGGATGATCTGCTTCTGGCTGGTGTAGAGCGTGTTGAAGGTGTGGAAGAACTCCTCCTGCGTACGCTCCTTGTTGGCGATGAACTGGATATCGTCGATCAACAAAACGTCGATTTCGCGGTAGCGCTCGCGAAACTGTTGCATGCGGTCGAAGCGAATCGAGTTGATCAGCTCGTTGACGAATTGCTCCGTGGGTATGTAGAGAACGCGAAGATCCGGACGACTATGAATGATCTCCTGACCGATGGCGTGCATCAGGTGTGTCTTGCCGAGGCCGACGCCGCCGTAGAGAAAGAGCGGGTTGTAGCTGTTCGACGGCCCCTCGGCGACCGCGCGGGCGGCCGCATGGCAAAATTGGTTGGAGCCGCCCACCACGAAAGTGTCGAAGCGATAGCGCGGGTCGAAGCGATAGCTGACGTCTTCTTCCTCGCCCCGCTTTTCAGGCTCGTCGGTCTCGACGCTAAAGAGAACCTCCCGGCGTTCGCCCAGCGTGTCCACCGCGCGATCGATCGCCGGGCGGTAACTCTGCTCGAGGGTGTGAACGAAATGGGTGTTGGGAGCCGTCAAGACCAGGCGCTGCGCGTCCTCGCTTCGCACCTTGAGCGGGCTGAACCAGGTGCTGAATTCCTCGGGATCGAGGCTCGACTGCAGATTCTCTCGAAGTTGTGGCCAGTAAGTAGGATGCATCGATTCCGTCCGGAAACAATTCCACAGTTTTTCCACAATTTGCGGAAAAGCCTTGGTGATAAGGCTCGCTGAGGCGAACCGCCAGTATACCAGCCGCATCGCGAGAACCGCGGCCTCAGCGAGACCGCGCGCCGTGCTCCAGCGCTCCCTCAAGAATCCTAAATCGTCAGAAAACGTGTCGGATACCGAAAGCATGGAAACGCCGCATCTCGAGGCCTCGAAGGTCCAGAACCCGCGCTCTGCCGGGGATTCCGCACAGCTTCTTCTCGAGTGGTACCGGCGGCAAAAGAGAGATCTGCCGTGGCGCCGCAGCAGAGATCCCTACGCGATTTGGATTTCCGAGATCATGCTGCAGCAGACCCAGGTTGTGAAGGTGGTCCCGTATTTCGAGAATTTTCTCGAGCGCTTCCCCACGGTGGAGGATCTGGCGGCGGCTCCGATCGACGAGGTTTTGGCTCTGTGGTCGGGGCTGGGCTATTACCGGCGGGCCCGGCTGCTGCACAGGGCCGCATGCGAGCTGGCGAGCGAGGGGCGTTCGCTGCCGCGCACCGCTGAAGAGCTCCAGAAGCTTCCGGGAATAGGGGCCTACACCTCAGCGGCGATCGCCAGCATCGCCTTCGGCGAGGTCGTGCCGGTGCTCGACGGCAACGTCGAGCGGGTGGCGGCTCGCCGGCTGGCCTTGCCCGAGGATCCGAAGAAAAGCGCGGTGAAGAAAAAGCTGCTGCGAGAGGTCTCGGGGCTTGTGGATGCCAATCATCCCGGAGATAGCAATCAGGCCTTGATGGAGCTCGGGGCAACCGTCTGCCGACCTCAAAGCCCCACCTGCCTGCTCTGCCCGATCGAGGAGGACTGTCTCGGCAAGGGCAACCCGGAAGCGTATCCACCGCCGCGTAAACGTCGGGCCAAACAGAGCGTGATTTTTCACATTGCCCTCGTGCGGCGAGAAGAGGGGATCCTGCTGGTTCGAAGGTCGCAGGCGGCCGAGCTTTTTGCCGGTATGTGGGAGCTGCCGACGCTCGAAACCTCCGGCAAGCCTTTAGGGCAGCGCGAGGCGGCGCAGCTCTATGGCAAAGCCTACGGAGGCCGCTGGACGATCGAGGCCTCGGTGGGTTCAGCCAGCCACGGCATCACCCACCGCTCGATCACCGCCCACGTGCACCCGGCCGCCGTAGAGGCGGGGGACAGGATCTCAGAGGGACCGGAGGCCGCGTGGGTTCAGCTGGAGGACCTCGGCGGCTACGCCGTCTCGTCTCTGGTAACAAAGGCGCTGAGGGTCGCGGGTCTCGCGTGACC
>JBCCLG010000008.1:0-23296 GCA_039027015.1 Acidobacteriota bacterium
GGACCGGGAACCGGCACCCACCACTCCGCGCTGGTCAACGAGCTTGAGGCGCTGATTCGAGATCTGCTGGCCGAAAGCGCCGGCTGAGCGAGTCGCGGGCTTCCAGGCCGTCGATCGGGGACTTGTCCGGGCGTCTTCAAAATTCGCCGCCTTTGCGTCTAGAATCGCCGGCACTGGAAGCGCTCGGGGGCTGGTGCCTCCCGCGGTCTTCAAAACCGTTGTCCGGCGCCGGTTGCGGCGTCGGGGGTGGGTTCGATTCCCATGCGTTTCCGCCACCTAACACGTTGAGCTTTTTGAGATGCCTAAACGCCCTGAAATCAACATTCAAGACTCCCTTCTCTTTCAGTGGCTCAGAGACAAAGAAAAACTGACCATCGAGCTGATCACCGGCAAGGTGCTCGCCGGAACGCTCATTCGTTTTGATCGTTTCTGCCTGCTCGTCGAGACGGACGGCAAGCCGCTGCTGATTTACAAGCACGCCTTGTCGCGCATCGCGGCCACCCCCTCCTGACGCCGCGGCGGCCCGCGGCTCGTTTTCAGCCGCACCGCGCGTGAGTCTTATCCGCCGAATCTTCTCGGCAAACCCCTGAGCGATTTTGATGCATTTGCGGTTTGCTGGCCTTGGCGTGCCTTAAATTCTTCTTCCCTGCCCAGCCAGCGGCCTCTGGCCACAGCCGGCTGCCCGGCACGCGCCTTTTATCTAGGGCCAGTCGCCGACCAGCGGCAGGACCTCGCAGGGATCTCCCGGCGAGGCCGGAGGGGAATCCCGATGGGCGCGCACCAGCGCCGAACCTCGGGCGAAGACCGACGTGTCGTGGGAGCCTTTGGGGGCGAGGGGCAGAACCTCGATTTCGCCGCCGGCCCAGCGCAGCTCGGCCGGCAGGAAGCGATCCCTGCCGCCGCCGCCGGGCAGCGGCGCCGTCAGGCGTCCGCGCAGCGCACCCTGCCAAAAACCGTCGGCGATCCCCTCGAGCCGGCGCAGAGCCGGGCGCACGAAGAGCCAGAACGTGACCATCACGGAAGCGGGATTACCCGGCAGCCCGAAAACCAGGCCGCCCTCATGCTGAGCCGCCACCAGCGGCTTGCCCGGCTGGATACGAACCGCGTCGAAGAGGGTCCGGCTGCCGAGCCGCTCGAGGACGTTCTCGACGAAGTCGTAGTCACCCTTGGAGACGCCGCCGCACAGAAGAAGCACGTCGGCCTCGAGGCCGCGGGCGATTCGCCGCTCGAGCTCCGAAGGATCGTCACCGGCGATGCCCAGGCTCTCGGCCTCGAGCCCCAGAGAGCGCGCGGCGCTGATCAAATACGACGTGTTCGAGTCGCGCAGCTGACCTGCCGCCGGCTCGGCTTCCGGGGGCACGATCTCATCGCCCGTAGCCAGAACCCGCACGGAGGGTCGGCGGCGAACCGGCACGCGCTCGAGTCCGTGGGACGCTAAGAGCGCGACGCCCCCGGCCCTCACCCGGTCTCCCGCCGCCAGAAGCGGCTCTCCGGCGCGCACGACCTCCCCGAGGCGGCGGATATTGGCTCCCGACTCGGCGTCGCGGTGAAAAACAACCCGATCGCCGCGCTTCTCGGTCCACTCGACGGGAAGGACCCGATCGCCGCCCGCGGGCACCACGGCGCCGGTCATGATGCGCGCCACCTGATTCGAGGACATCTCGAAATCCGGAGGGCGTCCCGCCGCCGACTCCCCCCGCACCTCGGCGAGGCTGCCGAGGTCGAGGGCGCCGCTCACGATGAACCCATCCATCGCCGAGAGGTCCGCGGGCGGCACGTCGACGGTGGCGGCCACGTCGGCGCCGAGAACACGCCCGCCGCTCTCGAGCCTGGGGACGCTCTCGAGCGACGCGCGGGCGGCGCGCTCGAAAGGCTCGAGCTCTCTTTCGAGCAGGGCCCAAGCCTCTTCCGGCGGAAGCGCTTGATCGGCAAAAAAAGGCATCGAAGCTCCGTTCTCGAGTTCGCGCGAGCTGGGCTCTCGCAGAGAAAAAAACCAGAGACGGAGGGCCTCTGGCCCAGTGCTATAGTTTGGCTGTCCGAGGCCGGGCCGGCTCGGTCTGCGAAAGATTCTAGCCCGGCCCTTCTCGGCGCCGTCTTCGGCGCAACGAGCCTCCGACGCTTCAAAGCCCCTGCGAGTCTTGGCCCCTTACTGCCGCCGGCAACGTCAGCTCTCAGGCCGAACGGCCCTTCTTTTCTTCGACCACGATGCCGCACCCTTTCCAGTACCAGGGGACCCTGGCGGAGACCTCTCTCGCGGAGATGCTCTGGACGATTTATCGCCATAAGGTCCCCGGCTTGGTGGAGATCACAAACGGCGAGATCACCAAGCGCATTCACGTGGTCGACGGCAACGTGGTCCACGCGTCGTCCACCGATCGGTCGGACCGCCTCGGCGCCTTCCTCTACCGCACGGGCAAGCTCTCGCGGCAGGACCTCACCGAGACCATGAGCCTGCAGGAGGACTCGGGCAAGCGGCACGGCCAGCTGCTGATCGAGCAGAACCTGATGACGCCGGGCGATCTCTACGAGTCGATCAAGGGTCAGATGGAGTCGATCCTGTGGAGCCTCTTCTCGTGGCAGACCGGGGAGCTGACCTTCAGCATCGGTGAGCACGAAGAGCCGCTGATGATCAAGATTCACCTGCCGATGCGCCAAGTGATCGTGCGCGGAACCCAAAAAATCGCCGACCCCAAGCCGCTGGTCGCCAAACTCGGCCGCAAGTCGACGGTTTTCGAGCCCGCCTACGAGGCCGAAGACCTGATCGAGATCGCTCTCGGAGCCGAGGAGTATGCGCTGCTGCGGCTGATCGACGGCCGGCGCAGCTTTTATGAGGTGTGCACGGAAGGGCCGTACGGCGTTTCGGAAAACGCCCGCCTGCTCTACGCCTTCAGGGTTCTGCAGCTGATCCGCCCGCTCGCCGCGCCGACGACAAAGTCTGGGATCAAGCTTCGGATGCCTCCCGCTTCATAGTCAACGGAGGGGGGCGCACTCCCTTTTCAAGGAAAGAACATGCCTCTTTACGAGTACCACTGTCAGGAGTGCGACGAGCGCTTCGAAGTCATCCAGCGGTTTTCAGACAAGCCGCTCACCCTCTGTAGGCTGTGCGGCGGCTCCCTCAAGAAGCTGATTTCGGCCCCGGCCGTGCAGTTCAAGGGATCCGGCTGGTACGTGACGGATTACGCCGGCAAGGGCGGCGGAAAGGACAAGGGCGGCGAGTCCGGCTCGTCCTCCTCGGCCGACTCCGGGTCCAAGAACGCCGGCTCCAAGGGTTCTGAAGGCGGCGGATCCCAGGGTTCGGGATCTGGCTCCGGCGCCAAAAGCTCGGCAACCGGCGGCTCAAGCTCCAAGGGCTCGAGCTAAGCCGCCCCGGGAGACGGCGCAACCGAGAATCGCCCGAGGCTCAACTAGCCCGCGGAAGGAAGTCCCCCCTCGGGCGCCCGCGCCCGCCGTGGCTAGGAGGGCCCGTCGAACCAGGCTCTCGGATCGAGGTCCCTGGGCAGAGGGGTCAGATTCTCGACCCCCGAATCGTTCACCAGGTAGAGATCCTCGAGCCTCACGGCCCAGCCCTCGTCGGGGCGATAGAGCCCGGGCTCGAGGGTGATTACGTCGCCCGCCTCGAGCGTGCCCTCGCTCTCGGTGGCCTGCTCGCGAAAGCTCGGCAGCTCGTGGACTTCGTAACCCACCCCGTGCCCCAGGCCGTGGACGTAGCCACGCTGGGTGCCGGGGTGCGAGATCGGGGTCTCTTCGCCGGCGCGCTCGAAGAATGCGCAGGCCTGCTGCTGAAGCGTCCAGCCGCTGACCCCGGCTTGGGCGGCCGCGTCCGCGGCCTCAAGATTCTCGCGCACCCGCCGGTATCCCCGGGCAAGCCCGTCGCCCGGCGGGCCCACGCAGAAGGTCCGGGTGCAGTCGGCGAAAAGGTCGCCGCGCGGAAAGATGTCGACCACCAGCGACTCGCCGGCGCGCAGGCGGCGCGAGTCGGTGCCGATCGAATGCGCCACGGCGCCCTCCTCGGCGGGCGCCACGATATTGCCCTCGGGCTGCTCGAGCTGGTGATCGGCCAAAACGCGGGCGATCAGGCGCCGCAGGCTGCCGACCGTGCAGGGCTCGCCGTCCGAGACGAGGGCCCCATCGGTGTCGGCAGTCGCGCGGGCCAGGCGCCCGGCCACCTCGCGAAAGGCCTCCATGGTTCCGAGGGCCGCGCGGCGGATGGCCGCCAGCTGGTGGTCGGTTTTGGCCTTGCGCAGGCGGTCGGCCAGCGGCTCGCCGGCCGACACTCTCCAGCCTTCCGCCTCGAGCTGCCGGCATAGCGAGCCGGCGAGGCCCAGGGGCAGCGAGCCGGCGAGGGCCAGGGCGCCGGGCGGCGGCAGCTCGCAGAGGTAGAGGGCCCGGTGGATCACCGCGGCCCAGAAATCTGCCGGATCCGTGCACAGCTGAGAATGCCGGCCTACCTCGAGATCCTCGGGCGTCAGGAGCGGGAGCCGCGACTTCTTGGCCTCCTCGCGCTCCATCGGGGAGATGTACCCCAGCCGCGCGGGGCGCCCGGGGGCGATCACGGCCAGCGAGTAGGACACGCGGCCGCCTCCCAAGAGCGGCGCTATCGAGGGATCCCGAAACGAGCGGGACGCCAGCACCAGCGCCTGGAGGCCCCGCTCTTCGAGCAGGGCGTCGATCGAGGTCTTCAAGGAGGTCAGCGTTTCGGGATCAGGCGTTCTTGGCCAGGAAGCTCTCGAAAGCGGCTTTGGGCATGGCGCCCATCATGCGGTCCTTGGCCTCGCCGTTCGAAAAGAGCACGAAGGTCGGGATGCTCGAGACGCCGAACTCGCGAGCGAGATCGGGATTCTCGTCGATGTTGACCTTGCCGATGCGGACCTTGCCGCCCTGCTCGCTCGCGAGCTCCTCGAGCACCGGAGCCACCATGCGGCACGGGCCGCACCACTGAGCCCAGAAGTCCACCAGGATCGGCGTGTCGCCATCGATCTCAGCTTTGAAGTTGTTGACGTCCAGAGTCACGATTTGTTCATTGGCCATGGCTGGCTCCTTCTCTCTCTATCTGGGTCATGGCTGCATCGAGCCGACGGGGTCTTGGAAGACGAGGCAGGGGCGCGGCAGGATGCGTCGAATGGGAGGGGCCCGGGCTCACCCGAATTCAGGGGCTCGGGGGGATGGGGATGGCTGTTCGGTCGGTGTTCCGGCCTGCGGCGCGCTCTGGATTTATCGCGGGCTATCGCTCGGCGGATTCGCCGGCCATTTCCGCGTCCCAACGTCTGCGCGCCGAGAAATATTCTCGGGTCGTCTCAACGTCGCGTCCGATTTGCGCTGAAAGGTCCATCACGCTCGGAAAGAGCCGCTCGTCGCGGATGCGCTTATAGAACGAGACTTCGACCTTCTCGCCGTAGACCCCGGCGGAGAAACCGAGGATGTGGCTCTCCACCACGCGCTGATAATTCTCGTAGACGGTCGGCCTGGTGCCGACGTTCACCACGCAGTCAAAGACCCCCGGCAGCTTGTCAAAGCGCACGCGGCCACAGTAGACGCCCTGGGCCGGCAGATGCTCGTTTTCAGGCTGCAGGTTGATGGTCGGCCAGCCGAGGCGCATGCCCATGCGGTCGCCGCGCACCACGGTGCCGTAGAGGGAGTAGGGCCGGCCGAGCATGTCCATGACGAGCGAGAGCTCTCCCTCGTCGACGGCGCGGCGGATCCGGGTCGAGGAGATCACCTCACCGCGGTGCAGCTCCTCCTCGACTCCGTGGACCTCAAAGCCCAGCTCTTCACCGAGGGTGGCGAGCAGCTCGACGCTGCCCTCGCGGTCTTTGCCGAAGGCGAACTCCGAGCCGACGTAGACCTCTTCGATCGCCAGGCTGCCGTGAAGAAAGTCGCGCACGAAAGCCTCGGGGGAGGTGTTGGCGAGCTCGCGATTGAAGCGCACCACGAGCAGGGCATCGATCTCGGCGTCGGCCAGCAGCTTCTCGCGCTGCCGGTCTAGGGTCAGCAGAGGCGGCGCCATCTCAGGCCTCAGGACGGACACCGGATGGGGATCGAAGGTGACGACCACCGCTTTGACGCCCCGCGCGCGCGCCCGCTCCACCACCTTCTCGAGAATCTTGCGCTGGCCGCGGTGGATGCCGTCGTAATTGCCGATCGTCGCGACCACGCCATAGGGCACGTCGGCGCTCTTCTGGGCGTCTCGAATGACCTGCATCTAGAGGTTCTCCGGCATCTCTGCGGTCTTCCCGCGGCTCCCGTGCTCAGGATCGCTCGGCGCGGCATACGCTGGACCAGCGTCGTATGGCGCGGTGCGCGGGACGAGGGAGAGGCGCATGAGCGGGGGAGGGGGGCGTATCGAAGACCGGGTGGGCGGCGGCGGAAGGAGGGGAATTTGAGGCTGCTGGCGCGCCGCCCTGGAGGCCCGCGCGGGCGCTGCCAGCATAGCAGAGTCGATAAGCGGCGGGCCTTGGGGGACCCTCCACGCCCGATAGGATGACGCACTCTAGACCCACTACTCACCGAGAGGATGAACGCCGCCATGCCGCAGACGCCACGATCGCTCGCCCTCGCCCTGCTGTGCACCGGCCTCGCCGCCTGTGGCCCGCAGACCGAGACGCCGCAGCCGGCCACCGAAGACCCGCTTTCTTCTCAGCACTCCGCCCGCACAGGAGGAGACGTGCACTCTTTCGCTCGCCCCGACGAGATTGCGATTCGCCATCTCGACCTGACCCTCGCCGTCGACTTCGAGTCGGAGACGATGAAAGGCCGCGCCTCCCTGCAGCTCGACCGCCGCTCCGACTCGGCCACTACCCTGCACCTCGACACCCGCGACCTCGAGATTCACGCCGTCACCCTCGGCGACGACCTGTCGGAGACCTCCTTCAGGCTGGGCGACGAGGTGGCCGGGCTCGGGCGGGAGCTGACCATCGACCTCACCCCGGAGGCAGAGGTCGTGCACGTGGACTACACCACCAGCCCCTCGGCCGCCGCGGTGCAGTGGCTCGATAAGGCGCAGACCGCGGGCGGCGAGCACCCGTTTCTGTTCACTCAGAGCCAGGCGATCCTGGCCCGCACCTGGGTGCCCTGCCAGGACACCCCGGCGGTGCGCATGACTTATCGCGCCGAAGTCACCGTGCCGCCCGATCTGATGGCGGTCATGAGCGCCGAGAACCCGACCGCCAAGAGCGCAGACGGCGTCTACAGCTTCAACATGCCTCAGGCCATACCCTCCTATCTGCTGGCGCTGGCCGTAGGCGACCTGGAGTTTCGCTCCATGGGCGAGCGCACCGGCGTCTACGCCGAACCTTCGGTGGTCGAGTCCGCGGCCTGGGAGTTCGCCGAGACGGAGCAGATGATGGTGGATGTCGAGCAGATGTACGGCCCCTACCGCTGGGGGCGCTACGACATTCTGGTGCTGCCGCCGTCCTTTCCGTTCGGCGGCATGGAAAACCCGCGCCTGACCTTCGCCACGCCGACCATTTTGGCCGGCGACCGTTCCTTGGTCGCCCTCATCGCCCATGAGCTGGCTCACTCCTGGTCGGGCAACCTGGTGACCAACGCCACGTGGAATGACTTCTGGCTCAACGAGGGCTTCACGGTCTATTTGGAGCGGCGCATCATGGAGGCGCTTTCGGGCCCCGACTACGTGAGCATGCTGAGCCTTTTAGGGCTGCAGGATCTGCGCTCCAGCGTCGACACCCTGGCCGCCGAGGACACTCACCTCCACCTCGACCTCGATGGACGAGACCCGGACGACGGCATGACCGACGTGGCTTATGAGAAGGGCAATTTCTTTCTGCTGACGATCGAAAAGGCGGTCGGACGCGAGCGCTTCGACGCCTTTTTGCGCGGCTGGTTCGACGCCAACGCCTTTCGCTCGCAGACCACGGAGAACTTCGTCGACTACCTCCAGAAAGAGCTGATCCAGGGCGATGAGGCCCTCGCCGCGGCGATCGACGTGGACGCCTGGATTTACGGACCGGGCCTGCCCCCGAGCCTGCCGGCGGAGACCAGCAGCCGCTTTGATGCCGTGGACGCCCAGCTCGCGGCCTGGATCTCCGGCGCGAGTCAGGCCGCGGATCTCAAGACCGAGGAATGGGTGACTCACGAGTGGCTGCACTTCTTGCGCGGCCTGCCGGAAGGGACCGACGCGGCCAAGCTCGCCGATCTGGACGCCGCTTTCTCCCTCTCCGAAACCGGCAACTCAGAGGTGCTTCACGCCTGGCTCCATCACGTCATCGAGAGCCGGTACGAGCCCGGCTACGAAGCCCTCGAGGACTTCCTCACCCGCCAGGGCCGCCGGAAATTTCTCAAGCCTCTCTATGAACGGATGGCCGGACACGAGGATCTCAAGCCCAAGGCCGACGCCATCTACGCCGAGGCTCGCGCCGGCTACCACTCGGTTTCGAGCAACACGATCGACGGCATCCTCGGCTACGAAGGCTGAGAGCCGCGGCTTCCCTCCCGCGGCCTGGCCCGCGGCGCGGGAGGGGAAGCCGAGCGCATCGCAGGCCGAGCCGAAGCGGCCGGATATGCATCTTGATGTCTAGTGTCAGTCATATTGATGCACAAAAGTTGACATCAACCGGCCTTTCTGGCAGCGTGAAATCATCATGAGAACCACGCTAACCCTCGAAAAAGACGTGGCCCTGGGCGTGCGCCAGAAGATGCAGGACCAGGACGCCTCGCTCAAAGACACCGTCAATGAGCTCATTCGCCTGGGCCTTCAGGCGAGCCGGCAGCCTTCCCAGGAGCTCCCTCGCTTCGAGGTTAAGGCCAAGCCGTTGGGAACCGGCCTCGGGGTTCGCTACCCGAAGGTGAGCGATCTTCTGGAGGCCGCGGAGGGCGAGAGCTACCGATGATCCTGCTCGACGCCAACGTGCTCATCTACGCGTATGACTCGCGAAGCCCGTTTCACGAGCACGCCAAGAGCTGGCTCGAGATGACGTTCAGGAGCCTGACGCCGGTTCGCCTGCCGTGGACCAACATCCTCGCGTTCCTGCGCATCACCACCAACGGACGGATTCTCGAGCAGCCCTTCACCACCGAGGAGGCGCTCGAGATCGTCGGCGAGTGGCTGGCGCTGCCGAACGTTTCGACCGTCGAGCCCACCGAGCGCCACTTCACCCTCCTCCGGCGAGCGGTGGAGGACGGCCGGGTGCAGGGAGCCATGATGATGGACGCCCACCTCGCGGCGCTGGCCAACGAGCATGGGCTGACGCTTTTTTCAGCCGACAGGGACTTCGCGCGCTTTGACGAGCTGAGCTGGCGCGACCCCTTCAGGCAGGCGGACACGGTGAACGAGAATCTGCCGCGCGCCGCCCCGAAGTTTGGCGACAGATGAGGGAAGAGCCGCGATGAACGCGCTGCGCGAGGCGCTCTCGGCAGCGCGCTCCGGGCGCCTCTCGCGAACGCGGCTTCTGATCGCCTGGGCGATGGTTGGAGCGACGCTCTGGGCGGCGGCAGCGGCGGCGCTCGAGGCCCTTCAGCTAGCGGACTTTTGGTGGGTCGACCCGTTTACGCATCAGCACGCCGCCCTGTGGATGCCGGTGAGCGCGCCCGCAAAAGAGCTGTCCGCCCTGGCGCAGAGGCTTTCGGGATGCCTGCCTCGCGACGGCGCTATCGCCGTCGAGATCACGGGCACTTCCGAAGTCAACGCTTTCTATTGGTCTCTCTGGCTGGCCAGCGAGCTGCCCGAGCACGACCTGCAGCCGGCCGGGCGCGGCGTGGAAAGTGCCCCGGCGCGCTACCGGCTGCGGGTCTCTCTAGACGGCGGGTTGACGGCGCCGCAATCGGCAGGACCCCAGCCCGAGGTTCTATCGCTCGCTGACCCACCGCCCGCAGGGTTGGCGCCATGCGCCAGTCACCCCGCGCGCCTTGAAGCTCTCGCCGCGGTCAGTCGGGAGAGCCCTTGAGACCCTGCTTCTTGGCGTAGTAGCGAAACGAGCGAAAGGTCATCTTGAGCAGCTCGGCCGCCTGGGTCTGCACGCCATCGCAGCGCTCGAGGGCCTGCTGCATGAGCTGCCGCCGGAGATCGTCGAGATAGGCCTCGAGATCGAGCCCCTCCTCGGGTAGGTAGATCGCCTCGAGGGATTCCTCGTTGCCATCCACCAGCTGCGCCGGCAGATCGCGGGTGGTGAGCCTCTCCTCCGTCGACAGAGCCAAGGCTCTCTCGATGGTGTTCTCAAGCTCCCGCACATTCCCCGGCCAGTGGTAGCTCTCGAGGGCCCTCAAGGCCTCGACGGTGATCGGCTTGGTGGTCAGACCCATCTGCTCGCTAAATTTCTTGAGGAAGAAGTCGACCAGAAGAGGCACGTCCTCGCGGCGCTGCCTGAGCGAAGGCAGGTGCACCGGAATGACGTTGATGCGATAGAAGAGGTCCTCTCGGAAGTCGCCGGAGTCGATCCGCTCGGCCAGGTCCTGATTGGTAGCGGCGATGATGCGCACATCCACCGGCTCCTCCCGCGTGCCGCCCACCCGGCGGATGCGCCTTTCCTGCAGCGCCCGCAAGAGCTTGACCTGCATCGGCGGCGTCATCTCGCCGATCTCATCGAGGAAGAGGGTGCCCTCGTGGGCCTCCTGGAATAAACCCTTTTTCTCCCGGACCGCGCCCGTAAAGGCGCCGCGCTCGTGACCGAAGAGCTCGCTCTCGAGCAGATTTTCCGGCAGCGCTCCGCAGTTGATCGACAGGAAGCGGCGCTCGGCTCGCGGACTCTGGAAGTGGACGGCGCGGGCGATCAGCTCCTTACCGGTGCCCGACTCGCCGCGGATCAGCACCGTCGAGCTGGTGCGCGCCACCCGCTCGATGAGCGAGAAGATCTCCTGCATCTTCTGGCTGCGGCCGATGATGTTGGAGAATTGATACTTCTGCTCGAGCTCGCGCCGCAGGTAGACGTTCTCGGTCTCGAGATCGGTCTTTTCCAGGGCGCCGCGCGCCACGATCCTCAGCTCCTCGACGTCGAAGGGCTTGGAAATGTAGTTGTAGGCGCCGAGCTTCATCGCCTCGATCGCCGATTTGGTCGAGGTGTAGGCGGTCATCATGATCACGGCCGTATGCGGCGTCTGCTGCTTGATCTCGCGCAGCATTTCGAGCCCGTTGCCGTCGGGCATCAGAATGTCGCACAGCACGAGGTCGAAGGTCTCCTCGGCGACCTTCTCGCGCGCGCCGCCCACCGAGCCCGCGGTCTCCACGAGGTAGCCCTCCTCCTCGAAGAGCAGACGCAGGAATTCGACCAGGCTGGCCTCGTCATCGACCACCAGGATCTTCGGGCTCACTGCGCCATCTCCTCAGTTTGCTGCTCCTCAACCGCCGGCGTCCGCCGCCTTTGCGCGGCGGCCTCCGGGTTGGGATCGTGGTTCCGCTCCTGAACCGGCAGATCGATCGTGATGGAGGTGCCGCGGCCGGGCTCGCTATCCACCTCGATATTTCCCGCGTGCTCCTCGACGATCCGATAGACGATGGCCATGCCCAGCCCCGTGCCGCCGTCGAAGAACGACTTGAAGGGCTGGAAGAGCTCGGCTCGCTCCTGCTCCGACATGCCCCGCCCGTCGTCGATGAAGCGCAGCCGATAGCGACCTGACAGCAGGCGCCCCTCGATGCGGAGGGTGCCCCCCTCGGGCATGGCGCGCAGGGAGTTGCGGGCCAAATTCCAGAACATCTGCGAAATCTGATCGCGATCCGAGCGCAGGGTGGCCGAGGGCGGATCAAAGTCCAGCTCCAGGCGGTGGCTCTCCAGGAACTCTTCGCTGTTGCGCAAAAGCTCAGAATCCGCGCGCAGAAGCTCGCCGATCTCCACGGTCTCCTCGTGGCGGTCGCGCGGTTTGGCGAACTGCAGAAACGCCTTGACGGTCCGGTCGAGCCGCTGACTTTCGCGCTGGGTGATGTCGAGCAGCTTGGCTCCCGCGGACCCGGCCTCGACGCTGCGCGAGAGCAGCTGCACGGAGCCCGAGATAGCCGCCAGCGGGTTGCCGACCTCGTGGGCCAGGCCCGCGGCCATTTGCCCGATCGCGGCCATGCGATCCTGAATGCGCACCTGCTCCTGCAGGCGGCGCCACTCGGTCAGGTCCTGAAAGTTGACGATAAAGCCCCGGTGTGCGCCGTCTGTGTCCCGCAGCGACGAGAGGGTAAAGCCCAAAAAGAGGGTTGAGCCGAGATCATCCTCCAGCTCGACCTCACCCCGCTCCATGACTTTCAGGGCCGAAATCTCGGCCCACAGCGACGGCGAAAAGAGGCCAATCTCCGTCACGTGACGGCCTGCCCACTCCACCTGCTCGAGCCTCAGGATCTTGATCCCGATCCGGTTCAGACTGGTCGTCTTGCCGTCGAGGTCGGTCACCAGCAGACCGCTCGAGATCGACTGCACAACGTCCTGGTGCAGGACCTGGAGATAGGCCAGATCGTGACTTCGCTCCTCGAGCTTGCGCTCGAGCGCCACGTCTCGCGATAAATAGCCGGTGAACAGCGCCACGATGTAGAAGCCCAGCACGTGAACGGGCAGCGTGTAGGCCACGGGAACGCCCGAGACCTCGTCGCGTGGCGGCGGTTTGGCGGAGACCGCCAGGCGCTTGAGCAGACCGGACGACTGTGGCTCGACCGCGGTTTGTCCGGCCTGCGCCGCCGTGGAAAGAGGGCCGCCGCGGGCCCAAAGATCGTGGAAGGCCTGGGATTGGTGGGCGAAGGCCACCAGGCCATAAAGCACCGCGCACACCGTGGCGATGGCCAAACCGCCGAGACGCCGCAGCAGGAACGAGGCGACCGAGATGTTGACCAGGTACAGGATCGAGAGATTGACCGTCGCGCCGCCAAATTTATAGATCAGCAGGGTGATGAGCAGCGCATCGCCGCACAGCTGGATATAGCCGTGCGCCTCCGGCCTGGAGCGAAAGCCGCGCAGCAGCAGGGCGTAGATCAGCGTTTGGATCGACACCAGGGCCACCAGGAATTGGAAGATCTCCGCCTGCGAGTCGGCGGGGCCCGCGGGCGACTCGGGCTCGGCGACCTCCTCCTCCGCCACTTCGCCGCTCAGCAGCGACTGAATCGCGTCCGCGATGCGGATCAGGCCACCGTCGGTCACCCCGTCACCGGGATTGATCAAGGCCGGGAGCAGCAGGCTCAGGACCACCAGCACGCGGATGGCCATCAGCCAGAGGAGCTTGCGATTGAGTTCCTTCATCGGGTGTCTCGTCGCGCGGGAAACGGTTCGAGGCGTGCGATGGATCGCACGCCTCGTTGCTGGCTGGAGAGCGGGACCGGTCGATCGCCCCTCGCCGGCTCGCCTAGCTCGCTCGCTCTACCCCAGGCTCCGGTCGCTAGCTAGCTAGGGCGCGAGCCTCGAGTTCGCGGGGTTCAGATCTGAGTGATGATCGAGAACATGGGCAGGTACATCGCGATCACGATCGTGCCGATGACGACGCCCAGGAATACGATCATGATCGGTTCGATCAGCTTCATCAGGCCCGAGACCGCGGTGTCGACCTCGTCCTCGTAGAAGTCGGCGATCTTGGAGAGCATGGCGTCCAGGGCGCCTGTCTGCTCGCCGACCGCGATCATCTGACACACCATGGCTGGAAAGACCTTGGTGTCGGAGAGCGGCTGAGAGATCGTTCGGCCTTCCTCAACCGCCTTGCGCACGCTCATAATGGCGTCTTCGATAATCGCGTTGCCCGAAGTCTTGGCGGTGATCTCAAGGCCGTCGAGAATGGGCACGCCCGATGCGGTGAGGGTCGCCAGGGTGCGGCAGAAGCGAGCGATGGCGATCTTGCGCATCAGCATGCCGAGAATCGGTAAGCCGAGAATCGCCCGATCGAGCACCCGCGCTCCGCGGTAGGTCTTGTGCCATTCCCGGAGCGCCACGATCGTGAACACCAGCAGCATCGTGATCCACAGGGAGTAAGACTGCAGGATATCGCTCGCCTTGACCACCACGCGGGTGAGGTAAGGCAGCTGGGCACCCATCGACGCGAACATCGAGGCGAAGACGGGAATCACCTTCAGCAGGATGATCGCCACCACGCCGATGGCGATGATGATCACCGCGATCGGGTAGGTCATGGCCGACTTGACCTGATTCTTGAGCTTCACCGCTTTTTCGATGTAGCTCGAGAGGCGCTGCAGAATGATGTCGAGGATACCGCCGGCCTCGCCCGCGGCGATCATGTTGACGTAGAGGTTGTCGAAGGCCGCCGGGTGGCGCTTCATGGCCTCGGCGAGCGAAGTGCCCTGCTCGACGTCGTTGCGCACCTCATCGATCACCTTCTTGAAAATCTTGTGATCTTCCTGGCCGCCGAGAATCTCGAGACACTGGACCAGCGGCAGGCCGGCGTCGAGCATTACCGAGAACTGCCGCGTGAAGATCGAGAGCTTCTTGGACGGCACGCCGCCGCCGATCTTCGGCAGCAGACGAATGCGGCGCTCCTGCTCGCGCAGGTTGCTGACCTGAATTTGCTGACGGCGCAAAATGGCCGCCGCCGCGTCGCGGTTGTCTGCTACCAGCACCCCTTCTTCCGGGGCGCCGCTGCGATTGCGACCTTTCCATGCAAAATTTGGCATCGGCTTTCTCCTGACCTAGCTAGCGCCGCCTGGCGGCGGTGGCCGCTTGACCGACCGTGGGGTTGAGGCCCTGGGGACCGCGGGAAATAATCTCTTGAAGCTCGTCGGGCAGCGAAGACCGAGCCATGACGGTCTGCAGCGTGACCAGACGCTTGAAATAAAGGTTTGCCAGACTCTGATTGAAAGTCTGCATGCCGTATTTGGCCTGCCCGGTTTGCATCATGCCGTAGATCTGGTGCACCTTGTCTTCGCGGATCAGATTGCGAATACCGGAACTCGGCACCAGGATCTCCATCGCCAGGGCGCGACCCTTGCCGTTGATCTTGGGCAGCAGGGTTTGGCAGACGATGCCCTCCAGCACCAGGGAGAGCTGCGCTCTCACCTGCGACTGCTGATGCGCCGGAAAGACGTCGATGATGCGGTTGATGGTCTGGGCGGCCGAATTGGTGTGCAGCGTGCCGAAGGTCAGGTGACCTGTTTCGGCGATGCGCAGGGCCGACTCAACGGTCTCCAGGTCGCGCATCTCACCGATCAGCACGACGTCGGGATCCTGACGCAGGGCGGCGCGCAGCGCCCCCGAAAAACTCTTGGTGTCGGCGTTCAGCTCCCGCTGGTTGACCAGGCAGCTCTGGTGCTGATGCAGATATTCGACCGGATCTTCGATAGTGAGAATGTGCTCGTTGCGCTCGCGATTGATCTTGTCGATCATCGCCGCGAGAGTGGTAGATTTGCCGGATCCGGTGGGCCCGGTGACCAGCACGAGGCCGCGCGGCTTCTCGCTGATCTTCTCCAGCACCGAGGGCAGGCCCAGCTCGCGAAAGGTCCGGATCTCGTAGGGGATCGTGCGGAAGACGGCGGCGACGGCCCCGCGCTGGTTGAAGACGTTGCCGCGGAATCGCGAGAGTCCCTTGATGCCGAACGAGAAGTCCAGCTCGAGGTCCTCCTCCAGCCGATGTTTCTGGATATCGGTGAGGATCGAGTAAGACAGCTGTTTGGTGTCGGTCGGGGTCAGCGGCGGCATGTCGAGCGGACGAAGCTTGCCGTCCACCCGGATTTGAGGCGCCGTGTTGGTGGTGATGTGGAGGTCGGATCTCCCTTGCTCGACCATCGTCTTGAGCAAGGCGTTGAGAGTCGGCGGCACTGCGGTGATCCCCTTGGGATGGAGTGGTCGAAGCTTGGATCAGCGGCGAGGGCGGCGGCGCGTTTTGGAGATCACCTGGCGCTCCAAAGGGCGAGCCTCGAAAGAGACCTCTCCGCGCATAGAGACTTCTGAGCGATACCTCCTGGAGAGGATAGCAGATCCACCCTCGTTTGGCTGGCTGCCTCCCTGGGATATCCTCTCGCAGTGAGCGCACTGGCAAGTCTGGACGAGGAGCATGATGTCGGCACGGTCTACGACGGACGGCTGTTTAGGCGGCTGCTCGGCTATGTAGGCCCCTACCGCGGCATGGCCTGCCTGGCGGTCGGCCTGATCATCCTCTCCTCCCTGCTGCAGCTGGTAGGGCCCCTCTCCACGGCCCTCGCGCTCGATCTTTTCGTGGCGCCCGAGGACGGTCAGCGCTCTGCCCTCGCTCGGTGGGTGGCCGCCCAGCTCGAGCCATACGGCCTGCTCGAGCGGAGCCCGGCCGAGGGCATCGCCGCCCTGGCGCTCGTCTACCTGGCGGCGATCTGCGCCGTTTTCGTGACGCTCTACGTGCAGGGCTACGTCATGCAGCTGATGGGACAGCTGATCATGCGCGATCTGCGGCGCGACGTCTTCGACCGCCTGCAGCGGCTGCCGGTGACCTACTTCGACCATCGGCCGGTCGGCCGGCTGGTCACCCGCGCCACCAACGACATCGCGTCGCTCAACGAGCTGTTCACCGCCGGCCTGGTGTCGATCTTCGGCGATGTCGTGCTGCTGACCGGCATCGTGACCGTGCTCTTTCTGCTCGACTGGCGGCTGGCGCTCACCAGCTTCGCGGTGCTGCCGCTGCTCGCCATTCTGACCTGGTGGTTCAAATCGCGAGCCAGGCGGGGCTATCGCGACGTTCGGGTCAAGCTGGCTCGCATCAACGCCTACCTCCAGGAGCACCTCGGGGGCATGCCTCTAGTGCAGCTCTTCGGTCAGCAGGAGAGGTGCTCGAGGGAATTCTTCGAGATCGACGATGAGCACCGCAGCGCCCACGTGCGCACCATCTATTACTACGCCATTTACTACCCGGCGGTCGAGCTGATCACCGCCTTCGGCATGGCCGTGGTGGTCGGAGTGGGGGGCGCCCGTATTCTGGGCGGCGCCCTCTCTCTGGGCGCCCTGGTGGCTTTCCTGCAGTACGTGCAGCGCTTCTACCAGCCGCTCGCCGACCTGTCCGAGAAATACAACATTCTGCAGGCCGCCATGGCGTCTTCAGAGCGCATCTTCGAGGTTTTGGACGCCGAGATCGCGATCGATTCGCCGCCGGACGCCCACTCCCCCGAAAGAGCCCAGGGCGCCCTCGAGCTGCGGGACGTGAGCTTCTCCTACAAGCCCGGCGAGCCCGTGCTGCGCGACCTCTCCTTTCGCATCGAGCCCGGCGAGACGCTCGCCGTGGTCGGCCACACGGGCGCCGGCAAGAGCACCCTCGCCAGCCTTCTCCTGCGCTTTTACGACGTCGACAGCGGCGCGGTCGCGGTCGACGGAATCGACGTCCGCCGCTGGGACCTCCAGGCGCTGCGCGGCAATATCGCCATGGTGCTGCAGGACGTCTTCCTCTTCTCCGGCGACCTGGCCCACAACGTTCGCCTGGGACGTCAGGATCTCGACGAGGAGGCGATCCGCCGGGCCCTCGCCGAGGTCGGCGCCCTCGACTTCGTCGACCGGCTCGAGGACGGCCTCGCCACCCAGCTGCAGGAGCGGGGCGGCGGCCTCTCGGTCGGCCAGAAGCAGCTGGTCGCGTTCGCCCGCGCCCTCGCCTTCGACCCGCGCATCCTGATTCTCGACGAAGCCACCGCCTCGATCGACAGCGAGACCGAGGCGCGCATCCAGGCGGCGCTGGAGCGCCTGCTCGAGGGCCGAACCAGCATCGTGATCGCCCACCGCCTCTCGACCATCCGGCGGGCCGACCGCATTCTGGTGCTGCACCGCGGCGAGCTTCGCGAGATCGGCACCAACGACGAGCTGCTCGAGCGAGGCGGCATCTACCACAAGCTCTACCAGCTCCAGTTCCAGCAGGAAGAGGCCATTCCGGCCTGACTCCGCCGCCCGCACAAAAAAAATCCTGCCTCGTGACGAGGCAGGTATCGGGACACTGGAAAAGCGGGTGGTGTCAATCCGGGCCGTAGCCCGCGATTGTCCGTTTCTGTCTGTTCGAGACGGCAGCCCTGCGGGCCCAATCGCCTGACTCGTCGTCTCGCGCGGTTCTTGTTGTGCAGAGACTGTGCCAGCGACTCCGCCACCCGCTGGCCAGCGATAATCCGCGACTTTTCAGCCTCTCCAGCGGCCCGCGGGAGGCCGGGACGCCGCGCCGACTCATTCCTGAGAACAGCCGCTTCTCAACAATGAGACGGAGCGTGACTTGTTATCATCGCGCCTGACTGCAGTCGCGATTCGTCACCGGGGCTGCGAAAGCGCCTCATTCGACGCCCCCCTCATCTCACAGGACACCCCGATGGCCTTTCGCATCCTCGCAAGATTCGACGATCAGACCATCCGCGCGACCCTGCACGACGGCAAGAACGTTCTGGGCTCCGACGCGTCCTGCGACGTCTGCCTGCCGAACTCGACCGTGTCCAGGCGCCACGCGGTGATCACCGTGGACGGCGAGAGCACCGTGCTTTCGGACCTGCAGTCGACCAACGGCACGCTGCTGCGCTCCGAGCGCATCGAGAGCGCGCCGGTGGCGCCGGGCGATATCTTCGTCATCGGTCGCGTGGTGGTGCTGCTCGAAGAGGTCCTCGACGACGATCTCGAGGTCGGGATCGACGTCAACCGCGCCGGCAGCAACGATCCCTCCGGGGTGGTGCCGGTGCCCCTCGACGAGCTGACCGAAACCTTCTCCCCGCTGGACCACTTCACCCTCGACCACCTGCCGAGGGTTCTCGCCCAGCTGAGCAGCGACACAGGCCGCCAGAAAACCGCCCAGCGGGTCGGCTTCGCGCTTTACGAGACCATGCCGGTGACCGCCGTCGAGATCCTCGAGACGCGCGAGGGCGGCGTGCTCTACGAGGCCGCGGCCGAGACCCTCGACGCCGAGGCTCCGGGCGGCGAGAGCCCTGCGGACCCCGGCGACGCCGAGTGGATCGAGGCCGAAAACGAAGCGCTCAAGGTGCGCTGCTGCTTCTTCAAAAAGTCCGTCGGCGAGCACTACCGGCCGGTGGTCGAGTCGGCGCTGCATCTGGTCGGCATCGCCGGCCGCCTGCGCGGCGAGCAGCCGCGGCAGGCGAAGAGGCGCCGGACGGTCGCCGAGCGGCCGCAGCCGCC
Source organism: Acidobacteriota bacterium (assembly GCA_039027015.1). Classification (GTDB taxonomy): domain Bacteria; phylum Acidobacteriota; class Thermoanaerobaculia; order Multivoradales; family J023; genus JAUIJL01. The sequence goes on from JBCCLG010000008.1 coordinate 18,972, forward strand.
CTCGGTGGAGGCCGAGGTGCAGAAGATCTACGACCAGGCCGAACGCGTGGCCCGGGGCGACGTCGGCGTGATGATCTACGGCGAGTCGGGAACGGGCAAGGAAGTTCTAGCGCACTTTCTCCACGGCGCCTCGCCGCGGGCCTCCAAGCCCCTGGTGGCCATCAACTGCGCTTCCCTGCCCAAAGACCTTCTCGAGGCCGAGCTTTTCGGCGTCGAGCGCGGGGTGGCCACGGGGGTCGAGGCGCGGGCCGGTAAGTTCGAGGCGGCCAATGAGGGCACCCTCTTCCTCGATGAAATCGGCGATATGGCGCCTGAAACCCAGGCCAAAATCCTCCGGGTGCTGCAGGAAAAAGAGGTCTTTCGCCTCGGCGGCCACACCCCGCGTCCGGCCAAGGCGAGGATCATCGCCGCCACCAACCGGCCAATCCACGAGATGCTTCAGGAAGGCAGCTTCCGCTCTGATCTTTACCACCGGATCGCCACCTGGGAGGTCGAGCTGCCGCCCCTGAGGCGCCGCCGGCAGGACATCCCCAACCTCGCGGCGCACTTCTTGAGCCAGGAGGCCGAGCGCTACTCCATCAGGGTGCGCGGCATCTCGAGGGCCGCCCTCCAGGTGCTGCGGCGCTACCGCTGGCCCGGCAATATCCGCCAGCTGCGCAACGAAATCGCCCGGGCCGCGCTCTTCCTGGAGAATAAAGAGCTGCTCGATACCGGGCGCCTGTCCTCGACCATCCGCGGCCAGCGGCCGACTCAGATCGGCGGCTCCCTGGCCGATATTCTCGAGGCCGTAGAGCGCGACGAGATCGCCCAAACCCTAGACTCCTGCGGCGGCGACACCAGCCTCGCCGCCGAGAAGCTCAGCATCAGTCGGCCGACCCTCTATCGGCGCCTCAAAAGTCTCGGAATCGAGCTGCCGGGCACCCGAACCTCATGACCGAGCTGCCCGGGCCTGAGCCCGAGCAGCCGGAATCGCCGCCGGGGGCGCCCCGGGAACCGAGCCCCGCGAGCGCCCGGGCCGAGCCGCTGCGCAGCCGGCTGGCCGCCGCGGCTCGGGCGGTCCGAGCGACCCTCAAAAAGCTCGTCGCGCGGGCCGTGGGCCTGGGGCCAGTGCCCATCGCCGCGGGCCTCGGCATCGCCGCCCTGGTGGGTTTCCTCGGCGGCCTCAGGTGGTGGCACGACTCGCCGGTCAAGCCCCTTGAAGGCCTCGGCTTCGAGAGCAGCGCCCGGCGCGCCGCGGCCGAGGTGCTGGCCGAGGACGTCGAGCAGCAGGCCTTTCTCGAGAGACGCAAGCAGGCCCTCGCCGCGGAGAGATCCGCCGCGCAGCGAGATCGTCGGCTGCTCGAGGAGCCCGGAGAGAGCGCCTCCCGGGGCGCCGCCGTCACCCTCACCGATCGCGACCTGGTGCATCACCTCAGCGGGCGCTGGCGCCTCGACCTGGGGCGCGGCTCGGTGATCGCCGATTTCGCCCCCGTGGTGGTCGATCGGGTGACCCGCGGCGCCCTGCTGGTAGAGCTTTTTCCGGTTGCGGCCCGCGGCCTGCCGAACTACTTCACGCCGCTCCGCCTGCCGGAGCGCGGCACCTTCCTGGCCTTCGCCGACCGCGACGGCGAATATCGTCTGGTGCTCGAGGGCCTTCGGCGGCGGGGCGAAGACGTTTTGACCTACCGCATCAGCGGCTCGTCACGGCGCCTGACGGCCAGGCGGATCAGCCGGCCGCGGGAGAGCGAGGAGCCGAGACGCGGGCTTCCGGGCGGAGCGCCGGAGGAGCCCGCGGCCGTGGATCGATCCGCCCGCGGCCCGGTCGAGATCCGAATCGATCCCCCGCCGCCGGTCGAGAAGATGTGGCGCCGCGCCCGCGAGCTGCGCGAGCAGGGGAAGTTCCACAGCCTCGAGACCCACCTCACGCGGATGTCGCACATGCATCCTACCCACTCTCCCTCCAGGCGCTGGCGGCGGCGGGTCGACGGCTGGATCCGGGATCAGGAAAGGGACCTGCGGCGCGACGTGCGAAAGCGCCTCGAGGATCTTGGCGAGGCGCTCGAGGATCGCGATCTGGGCGATATCGCCGGCGTCTGGGACGACGCTCTACCGGCCGAGACCCGGTCCTTCTTCAGAAATCTTCTGCGGCGTCACGACCGGCTGCGGGTGCGCAGCCAGCTGCACTCGGTGGCGGTGCACGACGGCGTCGCGGACTTCAGGGCCACCCTCACCCTCGAGGCCTCGGGCGAGGCCCGGCAGGTCGACATCATGCCCTTTGCCTGGGCCGGCCAGCTGCGCGACGGCCACTTCATCTCGCCCTTCCCGGGCTGATCGCCGCGACGCTCGCTCAGGGCTCCTCGCCTTCGCTCAGCGACGTCGGGATCTTGAAATAGCCGGTGCGCAAATCCGGCGCGTCCTCCCGGTGTTCGAAGCGGTAGCCCTCGAGCAGCTCGAGAAAATCGAAGGCGCTGACGATGCCCGCGATACGGCCGTTCTCGGTCACGATCACCTGGCGATGGCGACCGCGCCGCATGGACGCCGCCGCCTGCTGTACCGAGACCCGGCGGTCGAGCGCCAGGAAGTCGCGGCACATCATGCTCTCGACCGGCGCCTCCAGATCGGCGACCTCGATCAGATCCCGCGAGCGCACCAGGCCGACCGGCGCCCCGGAGGCGTCGGCCACCGGCACCGCGTGAATGTCGAGGGTCTTCATTTGGCGCCGCACGTACTCGATGGAGTGTTCGGGACGCGCCACGACCACGCCTTGGGCCATCAGGCTTTCGATCTTCACCATACTCTCACCTCAAACTTCGGCGCGCCGCGGCGCCTCATGACCGGCGACCTCGCTCTTCGTCGCGTTTCCATGGGCTGGAATCCGTCTCTATTGAACACGACGGGGCGGCGGCTGGCAAGGGCCGTCAGTCGAGGCTCGGGCGGTTTGCCAGCGCCTCGCGGATCAGCCCGAGGGCCCGGCGGCGCTGATCGCCAAACGCCTCGGTTCTCGGCGCCCTCACCCGCTCGCTACCGCGGCCCACCTCGCGCTGCACGAGCTTGATCAGCTGCACGAACTCGGGCACTGTGTCGAGGCGCAGGAGCGGCAGAAACCAGCGGTATAGCTCGAGGGCGCGCTCGGTTTGGCCCGCCGCCGCCAGCTCGAAGAGGGCCACCGACTCCTCGGGCAAGGCGTTGACCAGGCCGGCGATCCAGCCCACGGCGCCCATGGCCACCGCCTCGACCACCATGTCGTCGAGGCCGGCGAAGAGGGCTAGGCGCTCGCCCACCAGGGCGCGGACGGCGCTCACCCGGCGGGCGTCGCCGCTCGACTCCTTCACCGCGTGCAGGTTGCCGTGCCGCTCCGCCAAAGCCTCGATGGCTTCGGGCACCACGTCGGTGCCGTAGGCGGCGGGATTGTTGTAGAGCATGCAGGAGAGGGGGGTGGCCTCGAACACGGCCTCGAAATGGGCAGTCATCTCCTCGAAGGGCCCCTTGTGTACGTAGGGCGGCAGCACCATCAATCCTCGGCAGCCTACGCGCTGGGCGCTTTTCGCCAGGCGCACGGCTTCGCGGGTCGAGAGAGCCGCAACCCCCGGGATCACCGGCACCCGCTCGCCGACCGCCGCCACGCAGGTCTCGAGAATCGCCACCTTCTCCTCGAAGGACAGGGTCGCGCCTTCACCCAGGGAGCCGAGGGCGACGATGCCGCGGCATCCGCTGTCGATCAACCAGCGGCAGTGCTCGGCCAGAAATCTGTGGTTGACCTCGTCTCGCTCGTCAAATGGCGTGGTGATCGCCGGGATCACGCCGCGCCACATATCGCCGGCGCGCGGTTCGATGCTCATCGCGCTGCTCCTAGCTCGGGTACGTTTCGGGGGTTTTGTGGAGGACTCGATGACTCATCGGAACGACGAGCCGCGCAGCGAGACGGCAGGTAGGGTGCGGGATCCAGCGGCGCAGGGCGGCCGAGCAGATGATCGCCCACCAGGCGCGCGGTGCCCGGCGCGGTGGTGATGCCCAGGCCCTCGTGGCCGGCGGCCAAAATCAGGCTCCGCCGATTCTGGAGCGGGCCGATATAGGGCAGATCGTCCGCGGTCGCGGGCCGCAGCCCGGTCCACGTGCGCACGGTCGGAACGGAGGTAATCCCGGGCAGAAAGTGATCCGCGCGGGCGAGCATGCGCTGCAGAACGGCGGGCTCGATCTCGAGATTCGAGACGACCTGCTGGCGCGAGGAGCCGATCAGCAGCTCGCCGCCGGCCCGCGGCTGCACGTTGAAGGCCACCGAAGACCCGCCCTCGCCGCCCCCCGCGGCGCTCTCGAGATAGCCCAGCTCAACCAGCTGATGGCGACAA
>JBCCLG010000009.1:0-22089 GCA_039027015.1 Acidobacteriota bacterium
CCGCAGGTCGGCGGCTACACCGCGGCCAGAAGAATTGACGGTGGTCTGGCACAGGAAGAGCTAGAAATTCTCGAGCGGATGTGGCCGGAGGTCGGCAAGAAATTGGCTGGAGATCAGTAAGAAGCTCGTAGATAGGGCCAACTCAGAGTCTGTTGGGACCGTCAAGGCTCTCTAAGAGCTCTTTTGAATGAACGGTAGGTCAACTGAATCAGGATCTGGAACACCACAGCCGCAAAATCCGATCAGCCCGAGGCTGTGACCTTCGAAATCGGCCAAAACGGCAGATGATCTGTGGTCTACCGCTGCCGAGTAGAACGATCCCATTCCCAACTGGGTCGCAACGAGTTGAAACGTCTGGCCGAGGTGGCCGGCGTCAGAATTGATCACATTATAAGTATTCGGCGAGTTGCGGTACTTCCAGAAGTTTCGTTTCCACCTTGCGACCAGCAAAACGGTGAAGCATGTGTTCGCAAGAAAATCTTGACCATGACCGGCTTTGACTAAATTTTGCCTGAGCTGTGTCAGTTCATACTGCTTGAAAAGGGACAGATGGTGAGAGCAGCATGAATAGTGATAGATGCCGACTCCAAGGCCTTTCACGTCGAGAACGACGGGGAATGCTTCAATTGGGTGGAGGCCACCTCCAGATGGAGAAGTTTTATGAAAGATGGAGTGGTCTGGGGAAACTTCGTAGTGGCCCAAGCTTCCAAAAGTGTAACGGAGGATCGTTGCGAGCACGTTAATGCTGCAGCTCGCGTTCTTTTTGAAAAGCCGAGTGGTCTTTCGTGCCGTAAGGGCATCATAAAGCTGCCCTTTCTCGTACCCGGCCGGAAGTGAGACTGTATTCAGCGCTTGTTTGATCGTGAAGGAGGGTCTTGGGGGAGCTCCGTTGGCTTCTATGAACCTATCAGCTCTTTCGTGGGCTTTGGCCACATCTTCTTTGTAGGTGCCGCTGCTCGAGCCGAAGGCACCTTCCTGCGAAACAATCGAGCGATGAAAGGCTAGGGCGCTAGGAGGCCAAAAGTTGGCTGCCACGGACCGCGCAAGCGTCAGATTCTCGCGGTGTCGCTTGCAGCTCGGATGTGAACAAAGCACGAGGCCGACGTCAAGCATCTCCTCCCAGTCGTTGAAGACCGGATCTCCGGGGCGCGGTATCAGCTCCGCAAGGGAAGCTTCTTCGGTCCAGGATGGCGGGATGCTTTGAAGAAGGGCCAGCGATTGCTCATTCAGCGCGAAGGCTCGATCGTTAAGGTGCGATCGAGCGTGTATCCGCGTGAACTGCTTTGGGGAGAGCGTGCCTGAGATGAAGTCCAGTACGTCGAAGCGTATTTCATCGTCTAGCTCTATCGAGAACCGTTTCGTTCTCAAATAGGAGCGAGAATCTGGCTTCTGGAGAACGTCGTCAAACCCCACGGGGTTCAGTAGCTCTTGCTTAGCGCGCACTGACGAGTTGCAGCAGCGTAAATTCTGCAGGCTGCAAAGTTGAACCCTGGATTCGGTTTAGAGGAGTCCGCGCCAGCCGAATGGATTGGAGTGGCCGCCGTTCCCTCTATCTTTGTCGCTGTCGGAAAAAATATCGAGATCAGGAAGTGAGATGTCTTCCGGAGTGCTCGAAAGATGAACCCCATGCTCAGCAAATGCGGCTACCGGGTTGCTCTCGACTTTCTTTCGGAAGTCAGCATCCTCGGCAATAAGGCGCAGTAGGCTCAAGGGGGCTGTGACGGTGTGGGAGTTGTGCGGTGTCGGGTTGGTAGGCATGGGATCCTCCCTGCGGACCGGTTCTATGATTGTGGGCCGAGGGCTATCGGCTCGCTTCTCTTGTGCCTGCCGAGCATTGTGAAGTGTCCACCAAGTCGCGGATATTGTCAAGTTGTAGACGAGACTGATGGTCCAAGAGCATCATCCCCATGGCTTGCTTGGAGCAAGGTAAATATCCACCTTAAGTCCTTTGTCATCGCGAAGACACGAAGGGTTCTCTGTTCTGTGAAGTACTTACTGACACGTCCAGTTGTTGGCGTCGAGGCGGCGATTCACGGCGGTTTTAGTGGACTCGAGAATCTTTCCCGATCCGACTGATCTTTGGGCCTTTGTCCTACGCGGACGGACGCACTGGAATGGCTCGGCAGGCGGTTGCATTTCGACCTTCGCGCCGAGGCGGAAAGTAGATTTGACTCGCCAGAAGCTCTGTCAGTAGGTAGGCGCAGTTCGCGTCTGGGTGGCTGCTGCTGCGGCGGCTTCGGTGCCGCGGGGCCCGGCGGTGGCCTCTGCGGTCCTGGGAGCGCTGGCCTGGTGTCTCGGCCGCGGGGCCACGGGCTTGAGCCGGCCGAGGCGGACGCCGGTGTAGTAGTGCTCGAGGATCTCTCGGTAGCTCGAGCCTCGAACCGCCATGCCGTAGGCCCCGGCCTGGCTCATGCCGACGCCGTGGCCCCAGCCTCTGCCCCTGAAGAACCAGCCGGGCTGGCCGCTTTTCGACTGCTGGCGCTCGGCCCAAAAGAGGGTGTCCCAGACGTCGAGGGTCCAGCGCACGGCAAGGCCCTCGACGACCAGCCGCTCGTCGCCCGTGCCGAGTAGAGCCATTTTCCCGACTCGGCCCGAAACCCCGCGCTCTAGAACTTCGAAGGTCCTGAACGGAAACCCTGGATAGCGCCTCTGGACGGCGGCGCGCAGCTGGCCGTCGGTCTTGAAGGTGCTCCAGCGGCTCCTGGGGGCTCTTTTGCCGAAGTCGACGTCGGGCGAGTCGACGGGCTGCACCAGGGCGAGGAGCGCGCTGCCCTGCCAATAGAGGCGCAGTCGGTCGCCGGCCATGAGGTCTAAGGGGCCGCTGACCAGCTGCTGGCCGCGGCGCCTGAAGGTGGCGAGCGCGCTGGGCAGGGGGAAACCGGAGCGCTGGCGGCCGCGACGGACCTCGAGCTGGCCGCGGTTGAGCTTTGAGAAGTGCACCTGCTCCTCGCGCAGGACCTCGAGGTAGAGCGCCAGCTCGAAGAGGAGAGCCTCGCCATCCGTCGCGTCGAGCCTCTCCTTGGAGCCATCGAGATAGCCGCTCGAGCGCAGAAAGCCCGCGAGCCGCAGGTCTCGATCGCGCCAGTCGTCGGGAGGTTCCTTCAGCAGCAGGTCGACCTCGCGGGCGCGAACGCCCAGCCGGCGGTCGAGGGCCGTGTCGAAGAGCGATATGACGTAGCGCAGCACCTCGGCGCGCTCGAGCGACGCCAGGCGATCCTTGGGCACCGGCAGCCTGGCGCGCTGGGCCAGCTGCTCGAGGCGAACGGCGAGGGTGCGCGCGCCGGCGCCGCCCTCGGCGGGCAGCAGGCGCTGCATGAGACCGCCGGGAAAGCGGGTGCTCTTGGCGAGGCTGCCCTCGATCAGGGTAGCGCCGCTCTCCATGCACGGCACGCCGCGCAGGTAGGCGCCCGTCTTGAGCGGAAAGATGACCTCCACGTTCTCCGTATGGCCGCCGCTGGTGGCGCTGTAGAAGGTCTCGGCCGGCTGCCCCTCGTAGAGCAGCACCTGGCCGGCGGTTTCGCGGATCGCCCGATCGCTCACCGGATGCTCCACGGGCATGCCGCCGTAGACCTGGCAGCGCGGCGTGGAGCAGATGTCATAACCCTCCTCGGAGAACTCGCCGAGGTTGCGCAGGGTGTAGGTTCTCGCCGCCACCGACTGGGCCTTGAGGGCCTCGATTCGGTTGTAGAGCTCGGGGCCCATCTCCTTGGGCACCACGCCGCGCAGATAATCCTCGAGCTGAATCTCGTTGATCGCGTTGAGCCTGCCGCGGTCGTTCAAATAGAGCAGGAGCTGACCCCGATAGCGCGTGCGGCCGAAGGGAATGCCGACGCCCTCTTCGGCGCGCACCTCAAGCCAGCGCCCCGGCACTCTGAGAGTACGCCCCTTGTGGCGAACCTCGAAAGCCGCGCCCTCGAGGCCGCCCCCCTCGCTCACCACCCAGCCCTCGATGACGCCGAGTCCCGCCAGCTCGCCGCGCAGGGCCTCGGCGCTCTCGCGATCGGCGAACTTGCCGACCCGCACCCTGTAGAGGTCGGTATCGGCATCGAAAACCGAGTCGGAGGGATGGGGCGTCGACTCGGTCAGGTAGTCGGCGATGCCCTGGGCCTGGCGCTCGTCCTTCAGCGCGGCGACCTGGAGCCTGTAGACCGCGCGTCCCTCGACGTCGGCCGCCGGCCGCACCTCGATCGGCGCGTCGAAGGGCAGCTCGAGGCCGCCTCCTCCGGCGACGAGGCGGATGCGCGAGTCGCAGCACGGCAGCTTCACGGTCTCGAGGTCGGTGGCCAGGCCGACCCGCAGGATGAGCGGACCCAGCTCGACCTGTGCCGCGGGCGGGGGAGCCTCGGCCTTGGGCAGCAGGCGAGCCGTCTCGATCGGCTTGACCTCGACTTTTTGCGGCGGCGGCTCTGGGGGCGCCGCGGGCGGGCGAGTCACCGGGCTGCGCTCGGCGGGGCGACAGGCGAGCACCAGACAGAGGGTCACCAGGCTGCCGAGAATCGTCCGGCTCAGGGCCCGCTCGCGCGCTCGGTCGCGGGCGTAGATCGGGCCCGTAACCGGGGTACTCGGCTTCGCCGACGGCGAGTCGGCTTCGGTGGGCCGCCGCGGCCCGCTGCGTCGCGCCACCGCGCTACCCTCCGATGGGGTTTTCGTGCATCTTGACGGTGCGGCGATAGTCCGGCCCGTCCAGCTCGAGGGGGTGGGCCATCTCGTAGAGGCGGCTTAGGAGCGCGGCGGAGATGCGATGGCTGAGCAGCTCCGTAGCCTTGGCGCCGCGGCGGGCTCGCGGATCCTCGAGGCGATAGTTGGTGGTGAAAATCGTCGGCCGGCCCTCGGTGTAGCGGGTGTTCATGATCAGGTAGAGAACGTCCATCACCCACTCGGTGGGCTTCTGCGCCCCCAGCTCGTCGAGAACCAGTACCTCAGCGCCGATGACCGGCGCCAGGATCGACGATTTGGTTTCCTCGCGGCCGGTATCGAAGGTCGACTGGATTTGATGCAGAAGGGTTGAGAAGTCGACGAAGCGGCCGCTGATGCCGTAGCGCTCGATGAGGGCGACGAGCACCGAGGTTGCGAGGTGCGTCTTGCCGACGCCCGGCGGGCCGATATAGAGCAGGCCCGAACGGCGGAAGCCCGTCTCCGGGTCGAGAAAGGAGTCGAGATAGCGCTGGCTGACGTTGCGGGCTCGCAGCAGCTGAGCGGCCACCGCCTCATCGGGATTGGCGGTGTTGAACAGCCGCAGCCGGCTGCGGCGGTAGCGCGAGGGGATGCCTGCCAGCTCGAGATGATCGCGACGCCGCTGGGTTTTCTGACACTCGCAGCGCACCGCACGGCCCGCGCCACCGTCCGGCTCGATGCACCAGCCCGTGCCGTTGCACCGCGGACAGAGATCCGCCGGCGGGCGCGGCCGACCGGCGGCGCCGAGGGCGGGCTGGGGAAGCGGTGGATCGGGGCTTTGGGCCATGGGAAAATGCTAGCACGCACGGTGCGCAAAGCCTGCGCGCTAACGGCTTTGCGCGCGCCCGCAGCGCCGGCGGGCGCGAGGTTATCCGAGCTCCACCCTCACCAGGGTGATCAGGCGACGCAGGGCCTCCTCCACCACCTGGGTTTCGCGGTGACGCAGCACCACAAAGCCCTCGCCTTCGTAGGAGCTGGCCTTCGGCTGACCGAGCTTCGGCAGGTTGGTTTCGACCACCAGGTGGCCGATTTCGCGCTGCGCTTCGCCGAGACCGCGGATCGAGCGCACTCGGCCTTCGCCTTGGCCGCGCAGGAACGCGACGCCGGACGCGAACTGCCGGGGCGGCAGCTGGAAGCGATCGTGCACCATGGCCTCCGCCCAGGCGCGGTAGAAGGAGGCGTCGTGGGCCCAGGAGATGAGCCGCGAGATTTGAGCGCCGCCGGGCCGCGCCCCCACCTCGGAGATGGCGAGCGAGCCGTCGGGCCTGCGGAACCACTCCATGTGAAACGCCCCGTCGGTAAGGCCCAGGGCGCGCACCGAGCGGAAGCCGGCGTCGCGGATGTCGTCATAGCGCGGGTGCTCGACCTCGCGAGGCAGGAGCACGCAGTATTGGATCCAGGGGTTGCGCACCACCTCGAGGGGCGCCGGGCGATAGTGGGTCAGGGAGTGCCAGGCGAGCCGCCCGCCGAGCATCACGCCTTCCAAGGAATGCTCCTCGCCCTGCATGAACTCCTCGGCCAGCACCGGGCGCCGAGGGTGTGGGGGACTCAAGGTCAGAACCTCCTGCAGCTCGTCGTCGCCGTGGACCCGGTAGATGCCCTTGGACCCGGCCCCGGCCAGCGGCTTGACCACGATCGGATAGCCGACCTCTCTCACGAACTCGCGGGCGTCCTCGACCGAGGTCATCCGCCGGTGTCGGGCGCACGGCAGCCCGGCGGCGTGCAGCACGTCTTTCATCTGGGCCTTGTCGCGAAAGTTGGTCGCCACTTCGAGGGAGACGCCTTCGATGCCGAAGCGCTCCCGCACCGCAGCGAGGGGCTCCTGCAGCTGCTCGAGGGTGCCGAGCAGACGATCGATCCGGCCCGTCTTGGCCCGCACCGCGGCCACGGCTTCGGAAAGGGACTCGACCGACAGGGCGTTTTCCACCACCAGGTGCGCCGCCAGCTTGCGGCGCAGGCCGTCGGGAAAGCGATCGGGGCGATCTTGGCTGATCAGTACAGTCCTCGTACCCGGCTGGTCGGCCGCGGCTTCGGCGAAGCGCAGGGTGATCTCGAAAACGAACGGGCAGACGAAGACGACGGTGCGCATCGTTTCTCCTCCTGGAGCGAGCAGGCGTGCGGACGGGCGGGCGGGCAACGCGGGCGGGAGCATATCCCGCCCCCGCCCCCGGCAGGCGTTCAATGAACCGCAGCGGCCAGGGCCAGTAGAGTCCAGAAATTATGTGGCTCCAAGATCCAGGAATCAGAAACGAAAGCTAAATCGCCCGGGTCGTCGACGATCCACGCCGCCCGAGTCCGGTTCGGCGGAGCCGCTTCCAGATAACGATCCTTCAAAGGAACCCTGAATGCGTTTACAGATACTGTCGAGCCCGCTTGCGGGACTCGCTTTTTTGACTGCTCTCCTCACCGCGTCGGCTGCTGTCGCCGAGGAACCCAACCGGCGATTCGTCAAGGATAAGACGATCGACGGGCGTACTTACCGATTCGAGAAGATCTTGGACAGCGACTCCGAGTCCTCCCGGGTTCTCGACGTCAGCGGCTCTGAGGTCACCCTGGCCCTCACTCCCGATCGAGCGCAGGTCTTCGTTCCCGACGACCTGCGCCGCCAGCTCGAGGCCCTGGGCGCCGACGAGCGCATCGAAGTCATGGTGGTTCTCAAGTCGAAGTCCCAAGGCTATGAAAAGGCGGGCACGTCGGGGAGAGCAACCCTCTTCGAAGATCGGCCGAGCGAGGTCACTCTGGAGGGTTCGCGTGTCGATCTTGAGACCTTCAAGCGTCGCCGTCTCGAGGAGCGCGCGGCGCTCGAGGTGGAGGCCCTGACCCAGGGCGCTCCGGAGATCGGCCGGACGCCCGGAAGATCCGGGGAGTACGCCGATCCGGACCTCCAGATCCTGCGTCTGACCCGCCCGGAGATCCTGGACCTTCTCGCTGAGCAAAGCGGTGAGGTCCTGGGTATCGAGCCCGTGCGGCCGACCGAAAGCGATATGGATACCGCGGTTGTCGAGTCCGGGGTCGACCCCTGGGCCTTTTTCCCCTGGAGGAGTCAAGGCGAGGGCACTCGGGTCTATATGGTCGAGCGGGACGGCTGCATCGACGAGGACACCCACTACATCTCGAACTACCTGGACGTGCGGGGAAGCTCCTCAGACCTCACGTTCAGCGAGCACGCGATCAAGACCACGGGCGTGTTTCACGCGGTCTCGCCGAAGGCCTTCATCCACTGCGCCGGCGGCGGTTTTTCGCTGCCGCAGCCCGCCATCATTCTGCCCTTCTGGCCGCCGATAATCTTGCCCTCGCCGAATCCTCCGAGCAGCTACGACGCGGTCAGCGTCTCCATGAGCCAAGGGCTGTTCGGAAATTACGGGCCTTGGGATAGGACCTGGGACGACTTCGTTTACAACCACGACGTGCCCATTTTTCAGGCGGCCGGAAACAAAGGAAACACGGATCAATTCGTGAGCTCTCCGGGCACGGCCTACAACGTCATCACCGTCGGGAATTACGCCCATAAGACGGGTACGGACGCGATCTACTTCAACTCGGGCTGGAAAGACGGCGAGACCGGCATTGAAAAACCCGAGATCGTGGCCCCCGGAACGGATCTCGACATCCGAGGCATCAGCCCGCCGACGTTTTTCGGCAGAAACGGGACCTCCTACAGCACGCCGCACGCCGCGGGCTTCTACCTGAATTTCATCGGCGACGAGCCGTGGTTCTCAGGTTCCGCGGCCCTCGCCAAGGCCTATATGGTGTCCCATGCCTCCATCCCGGTGGCCGGCGGAGCCGACAAGGTCGGCGAAGGCGGCATCTTCTATCGCAAGGCCGGGGGCAATATCTACTGGTGGAACGAGCCGAACTCGGCCTGGAATAGCCTCAAGAACGACGGCAATTACCTGACCCTGCCGGTGGCGGTGAACTGGAGTCGAGACAAGGCGACCGTGGCGATCGCGTGGCTGACCCGAGGAAGCTACACCTACCAGCATAAGGACGACGTGCACCCGCTGGGCATGGACTTCGACATGCGGGTGATCGACGCCAGCGGCAACTACGTGTGCGGCTCGGCATCCTGGGACAACACCTATGAGTCCTGCACCTGGACGCTGCCGGACGTTGCGACGTCCTATCGCGTGAGAGTCAACCGGAAGGCCAACCGAGATACGGCCTCGCGGATCAAGCTGGCCATCGTCTCTCATTCGTTCAACGACTGAACGGACAGAGAACGGACCGGAGCCTTTCGCCGGCTCCGGTCTCGCCTCACGGCCGGCGGACCGCTGCGGTTGAACCTCGAGTTCCCGTGCAATACCCTCACCGCGGCCGCGCTGGAGCGGCCGCTACTTCTCGAGGACGGGACACACCGATGCCGCCGCAGCCGACGCCGCCAGCGAGGGAGCGCACGATCAAAGACTACGGCTTCGTGACCTTCACGGGCCTCGCCATGGGCGCCGCCGACGTGGTGCCGGGGGTCTCCGGAGGCACCATGGCCTTCATCATGGGCGTCTACCAGGAGCTGATCGACGCCATCAAATCCTTCGACGTGGGCCTGGCCAAGAAGCTCCTGCGCCTCGACTTTCGCGGCGCCCTCGAACAGGTGCCGTGGCGGTTTCTGCTGGCTTTGGGGAGCGGCATCGCGGCGTCGATCCTGAGCCTGGCGCACGTCGTGAGCTGGCTGCTCGAGAACCATATCGAGCTGCTCTACGCGTTCTTTTTCGGGCTCGTTCTGGCCAGCGTGGTGACCGTCTCGAAGCGCGCCTCGTGGTCGCCGGTCTCGTTCGTGGGTCTGGTCGCCGGCACGGCCCTCGCCTGGTGGGTGGTGGGCCTGGTGCCCACGGATACGCCCAAGGATCCGCTGACGCTCTTCCTGTCGGGCTCGGTGGCCATTTCGGCGATGATTCTGCCGGGCATCTCGGGATCCTTCATCCTGCTGATCCTGGGCCAATACGCCTACGTCATCGGCGCCATCAAATCTCTTGATCTCGCGGTGCTGGCGCCCTTTGCCCTGGGGTGCGGCCTCGGCCTGATGCTTTTCGCGCGGGCCCTCTCCTGGCTCTTCACCCATCAAGAGCAGCTCACCATCACGCTGCTCGTGGGCTTCATGATCGGCTCGCTGCGCAAGATCTGGCCGTTCAAGGAAACAGTCGAGACCATGGTCGACCGCCACGGCGAGGTGGTGCCGAAGATTCAGCACAACCTGGCGCCCGACCCGGGCGATCCGCTCACCTGGTACGCGCTGGGCCTCGCCGTGCTCGGCTTCGCGCTGATCCTGGGCCTCGAGCGCCTGCGCGGCCGTCTGGAAGCCAGCCAGGCCTGAGAGAAGCCGCGGCCCTGGAGGGTCCGCTCGGCCGGTCTTCCTCGCCGGGTTGTCCAGCCGTATCGAGCTGGCGTCTAGGCCGGCGGCGAGTCGGCGTGGCGAATGCGCACCCTCACCTCGGCGGCGACGCCGCGCTTTTCCGGATCCTCGAGGTCGAAAGTCTCCGTACAGCGGGCGTACCACGAGGCGCCGGCGTAAGCAGTGGCGCCGTGCAGCAGCACCGAGAGCAGCACGGTGACGAGCACCGTGGCGAAGATGTTGGGCCCGCCGGCGAGCTGCGAGTCGGCGACGACCACCAGCCCGAAGAGAATCGAGGCGATGCCTCGAGGGCCGAACCAGCCGAGAAAAAGCACCGTCGGCCAGCGCAGCCCGAGCCCTAGGAGGCTTACGGCCACGGGCAGAATCCGCACCACCGTCAGGCTCAGCAGGCCGTAGAGAACCGCCTGCCAGGAGACGTGGTCGAGGTGATGGGGCAGCAGCACGGCCCCGAAAACCAGAAAGACCAGCAGGGCGAGAAATTGGCCCTCGGCCTCGGCGAAGTCATAGAGGCACTCGCAAACCTGATCGCTGACCGTATTGCCGAGCACCAGGCCGGCGACGAAGGCGGCGATGAAGCCGTTGCCGCCGATGGCGTTGGCGCCGGCGAAGGAGAGGAGAGCGAGGCCGAGGGACGAGAGATGCTGGAAGGAGTGGTTCATCCAGCCGCGGGCGGTCGACGCCGCGACCGCGCGGCCGCCGAGCCACCCGACGAGGGCGCCGGTCAGCGGCCCGAGGGTGACCTGCAGGGCGGCGAAGCGCAGCCAATATCCGGTGCCGCCCAGCTCGGGTATGGCCGACGCGCAGGCGGAGAGGAAGACCAGCACCAGGGGCAGGGCGATGCCGTCGTTGAGCCCGCTCTCCACGTTGAGGGCTTGGCGGATGCGGATCGGCACCTTGGGGCTCGAGACCACGGCCTGGCCGAGGGCGGCGTCGGTGGGCGCCAGCACGGTGGCGAGAAGAGCGGCTTCCCAAAAAGTCAGCTGGGGAAAGAGGCCGGCTGCGATCCCGGCGCCCAGGACGATGGTCAGCGGCATGCCGATCGCCAGCAGACGCGCCGGCAGGTTGCCGCCCTGGCGCACCTGCTCAAACCGGATGCGCGAGGCGTCGGTGAAGAGAATGATCACCAGCGTGATCTCGGCCAGAAGATGGATGGCCGGCTCGCTGACCTCGAGGTGCACTAGCCCGAAGGCCTGGGCTCCCAGCCCCAGGGCGACGAAGAAAATCGGCGGCGTCAGCGCCGTTCTTTCGGCGCGTCTGGAGATGACGCCGAAAGCCAAGATGGCGACGGCGACCGTGACGAGGACCGGACCTTCCATGGCGCTCCTTTCGAGGCGGCCGTGACGATCGATCGTGGGGGAAGCGGCAGCGGGCCTGAGTTGTCGGCGCTAGTTGATCACACCGGCCTCTAGAGCGCCGCCGCCCCTCGCGCGGCCTTGGTTTCGCCCGATCGGGGACATAGCAGGCGGATGATGCGCCGGGTAGGCTGCGCTCGCTCGCGCGTCTACAATACGGTCTCTCGGCTGGCCGGGCCGCCGCCCCTTTTCCTCGATTTTCGGAGATTCCCTCGATGTCAGAACTGCCGCGCATCGCCGTGATCCTCGCCGCGGGCCAAGGAACCCGCATGCGTTCGCGTCTCGCGAAACCGCTGCACGAGGTGGCCGGCCGGCCCATGCTCGCCTGGGTCATCGACGCCGCGCGCCAGGCGGGGTGCTCGCGCATTCTGGCGGTGGTAGGCCACCAGGCGGAGGCGGTGCAGGCGGCCTTCGCCGATCAGGACGTCGAGTGGATCCTGCAGGAAGAGCAGCTCGGCACGGGGCACGCTTTGGCCCAGGCCGAAGCCCGACTCGGCGAGGGCGATCTCGACGGCCGCGAGGCGCTGCTGATGGTTTTAAACGGCGACGTTCCCGGCCTGCGCGCCGAGACCCTGGAGCGCCTGGCCGCCGAGGCCGAGGCGGGCTGGGGCGCCATGGCCGTCGCCGACCTCGAGACCCCTGGCAGCCTCGGCCGCGTGATCGCCCGGCCGGGCGGCGGCGAGCTCGAGCGCATCGTCGAGGCGCGCGACGCCAGCGCCGAGGAACTCGCGATCACCTGCATCAACGTCGGCTTCTACGCCGTGCGCGCGCCCCGCGTCTTTGACGATCTGCGCCGCGTGGGCACCGACAACGCCCAGGGCGAGATCTACCTCACCGACGCCATGGGCCTGGCGGCGACTTCGGGCGATAGGCCGGTGCGCCTGGTGGAGCTGGAGGACGTGGAGGAGGCCTTCGGCATCAACGATCGTCGGGACCTCGCCCGGGCCCATCGGGCGCTCATCGATCGCCACCTCGAGCGGCTCATGGCCGAGGGGGTGACCTTCCTCGACCCGGCCTCGACCACCGTCGAGCCGACCGTCGAGGTGGGGGCGGACTCGGTGATTCACCCTCACGTCTCGCTGCTGGGCAAGACCCGCATCGGGCCCGAGTGCGAAATTCACGCCGGCTGCTGGGTGCGCGACAGCCAAATCGCCGCGAGGGCCCTGCTGCGGCCCTACAGCGTGCTCGAAGAGGCCGACGTGGGGCCGCGATGTACGGTCGGGCCGTTTGCGCGCCTGCGCCCGGGCGCAGCGATGCTCGAGAAAGCCCACGTGGGTAACTTCGTCGAGATGAAGAAGGCCCGCCTCGGGGTCGGCGCCAAAGCCGGGCACCTGACGTATTTGGGCGACGCCGAGATCGGCGCCGGCGCCAACATCGGGGCGGGGGTCGTAACCTGCAACTACGACGGCCAGCGCAAGCACCGAACCGAGGTCGGAGAAGGCGCTTTCATCGGCAGCGATACCATGCTGGTGGCGCCGGTATCGGTCGGCGAGGGCGCCACCACGGGCGCGGGCTCGGTGATCAACAAAGACGTGCCCGCTGGCGCCCTGGGCATCGCCCGGGAGCGCCAGCGCACGATCGCGGACTGGGCGGAGACCCAAACAGCCCGCCGCCGGCGGGACGGGGCGAGCTGAAAACCGGAGGGCGAGCAGAAAATGTGCGGCATCGTCGGCTATGTCGGGCACCGCGAGGTGGTGCCCCTTCTCATCCAGGGCCTCGAGCGTCTGGAATACCGCGGCTATGACTCGGCGGGCCTGGTGGTGGTCGACGGCGATCGCCTCGAGACCGCCAAGGCCGAGGGCAAGCTGCAGAACCTGCGCGCCAAGATCGATGGGCGCACCTTCAGCGGCTCCTTCGGGCTCGGCCACACCCGCTGGGCCACCCACGGGCCCCCCAGCGAGCGCAACGCCCACCCCATGGTCGACGCGCACGAGCGGCTGGCGCTGATTCACAACGGCATCATCGAGAATTTTCTGACGCTCAAAAACCGGCTGAGCGAGGAAGGCTACGCCTTCAGCTCGGATACCGACACCGAGGTGATCGCCAATCTGCTCTCCCGGGAGCTGGCCTCCTCGTCGGACGGCGATCTCGTCGCCGCGCTCCACCGCACCGTCGGCCAGCTGGAGGGCATGTACGCGTTCGCGGCGGTCGCCGGCTCCGCGGCGGGCGAGCGCGAGATCGTGGTCGCCCGCCAGGGTCCTCCGCTGCTGCTGGGCGTCGGCGAGAACGAGATGTTCCTCGCCTCGGACGCAGCCGCCCTCCTGGCCTACACCCACGACGTGGTCTTTCTCGAGCACGGCGACACCGCGCACCTGACCGCCACCGGCTACTCGATCTGGGATCGCGACGGAGCGAAGGTGGAGCGCGCGGTCCAGCGCCTGCACTGGGATCTCGTGCAGATCGAAAAAGGCGGCTATAAGCACTTCATGCTCAAGGAGATCCACGAGCAGCCCCAGGCCCTTCAGGACACCCTGGCCGGCCGAGTGGATTTTGAGACCGGCGCGGTCAGCTTCGACCACGTTTCGCTTTCGGCCGGGGATTTTCGGCAGATCGAGCATATTCACCTGCTGGCCTGCGGCACCTCGTGGCACGCCGCCCTGGTGGGCAAATTCATCCTCGAGGAGCTGGTGCGCGTGCCGGTGGCCGTGGACTACGGCTCCGAGTATCGCTATCGCGATCCGATCGTCAGCGAGCGGGTGCTGGCGATCGGCATCTCCCAAAGCGGCGAGACCGCCGATACCCTGGCCGCCATGGAGACCGCCCAGGGGGGCGGCGCGCGCCTGATGGCGGTGTGCAACGTGCTCGGCAGCCAGGCGACCCGCCTCTCGGACGGCGTGATCTACACCCACGCCGGTCCGGAGATCGGCGTCGCCTCCACTAAGGCTTTTACCACCCAGCTCGAGGCTCTCTACCTGCTGGCTCTTTTCCTGCGCCAAACCCGCGGCCTCAAAACTCCTCGGGAGCACTTCGAGGGCTTGGCGCACCTGCCCCAGGCGGTGGCCCAGGCGCTCGAGAGCGAGCAGCAGATCGAAGAGATCGCCAAGCGCTACCACCGGGCCCGCGACTTTCTCTACCTGGGCCGCGGCATCAACTATCCCATCGCCCTCGAGGGCGCCCTCAAGCTCAAGGAGATCTCTTATATTCACGCCGAGGGCTATCCCGCGGGCGAAATGAAGCACGGCCCGATCGCGCTGATCGACGAAGACCTGCCGACCGTCGCCATCGCCACCGGCGACCGGGTGGCGGAGAAGGTGCAGTCGAATATGCAGCAGGTCAAGGCGCGCGACGGCCGCGTGATCGCGCTCACCGACCGCCCCGCCGCCGAGCTGGCGGAATTCGCCGACGAGGTGATCGAGGTGCCTCGGGTGCACCGGCTGCTGCAGCCGGTGGTCAACGTGATCCCGATGCAGCTGCTGGCTTACTACATCGGCGTGCGCCTGGGCTGCGACGTCGATCAGCCGCGCAACCTGGCGAAGAGCGTCACGGTCGAGTGAGAGGAAGAGAAGAGGCCGTTCAGCGCAGTCGTCGCGCTGCCCGCTCGGCGAGCAGATAGCGCAGGCGGCTGACGCTGCCGCTGGTGAGAATCTGCCACGTCTCCTCGGGGTAAAGGCCCGAGGAGAGCCTGCGCCTCGGGCCCTCGAGGTCGCGGCGCAGGCCGGTCCTGAAGTCGAGGGCGATCCGGTGCAGCTCGCCGAGGCGCTCGCGCAGCAGCCGCTCGGCAGCCTCCGGGGCGCCGCCGCGGCCGTACTCGCCCGCCAGCTCGCGCTCGAGGGCCTCGCGCAGCTCGATGAGCGGCCCGTTGCCGGGGTGCGCCGCGTGGAAGTCGTAGTCGAGCAGCTCGCACGAGGGCTGCTCGCCGAGAAGCCAGCTCACGAAGGCGCGGCTCGCGCCGCCGAAGGCCGAGAGCACATAGACCGGCTTTCCCGCCTCGAAGCTGCGGCAGATCTGCTCGAGAACGGGCGGCGCGAAGCCCTCGAAGCCGACGCGGCGCCCGCCTAGGGCCAGGAGGGCGGAGGAGTCCCGGGCGATGCTCGTGCGCATGGCGGAAAGCGCCTCGGCGCGCCGGATGCGTTCGTTCTCGAAGTCCCGGCGTCCGTCGACGTCCGCAGGCGGCAGCGAGTCATGGAAGGCGCACACGCCGTAGGAGCGCGCCCGATGCTCGGCGGTTTCCTGCGCCGCCGCGCCGCCGCGGGACTCCTCGGAGATCCCGACCGCCTGATAGCTGTGCAGGAGCGTCTCTGGCTCGGGCGTTTTTGAGGGACGCGCTCCGCCGAGCAGGGTCGCGGCGTCCGAGAGCTCGTCGAGGAAGCGGGAATCGCCGCGCAGCGGACCGGCGTACGCCAGGCGCGACCCGGCGGCGACCAGGGAGGTCGAGAGCCGGAAGACCGCGTCGTCCAGATGCTCGGAGCCATAGCCCAGGGCGTGCAGCTCGGCGGCGGGCGGATCCTCGACGGCGAGGGCCACCAGGGGACGCTCGGCGATCGGCGCCTGCCTCCGCTCCCCGTCCGCGCGCTCGTCCTCGGCGCTCTCCCCCGCCGCGACCGAGAAATCCCGGTGGCGCAGCAGGGTCGCCAGCTCTTCATAGGAGGTGAAGCACACCTTCTCGCCGAGATAGTGTGCGAAGCGCTCGGCCTCGCGCTGGTCGAGGCCGTGTCCGGGGTAGACCACCAGCGCCTTGGCGATGCGGCGCTTGGCCGGCCTGGCGCCGCGGCTCGGCCTCGGGAAGGCCCACTCCATGAGCGTGTGAGCGTCCGGAAGCCAGGTGAGGAAGTGCAGCGGCGGCGTTTTGGCGCCGGCCTCTCGGTGCAGCCCAGTGAGCTGGCCGTGGAGTTTGTTTTTCTGCAGGAAGCTGAGCAGCAGGAAGGCGTGACGAGCCTGCAGCTCCGAGCGCAGCGCCTCGAGCATGATGCGATCTAAAACCTCGGCGGCCGCGGCGTCGCTGCCGCGCCAGCGCAGGATCGGCGTGCCCGACATCTCGGGCAGGAGATGACTCCAGGAGCTGCTCAGGGTGTCGACGATCACGGTCGGCTGGACCCACCAGACCTGATCCCCCGGGTTGGCGGATCGCCGCCGCCGCCGCTTGCCGTGCCTGTCGATCTCCATCGGACGGCGCGCGCCCTGGATCTCCTCCCGGCACCAGTAGCGCGAGGAATAGAGGTCGCTGAAG
The DNA here is from genome assembly GCA_039027015.1 of Acidobacteriota bacterium. Classification (GTDB taxonomy): domain Bacteria; phylum Acidobacteriota; class Thermoanaerobaculia; order Multivoradales; family J023; genus JAUIJL01. The sequence goes on from JBCCLG010000009.1 coordinate 16,541, forward strand.
ACGGCGATGAAGGCCGCGGTCTTGAACTCGGCGCCGGCGCGCATGGGGTCTTCCCAGCGCTCGGCCCAGTGGAGCTGCGCGGCGTCGAAGAAGGTGTCGATCTGGCCGTGGCGCAGGGCTCGGGCGCGAATGCGCTCGGCGACGCCGACCCCGTCCTCGAGATCGCCCTTGGCGTGGCTCAGGAAAATGGAGCGCGGCAGCAGATCCGAGCGGCTGTCGCGGCTCTCGCGCAGCCGGCGCACGAGGGCCTGAACCAGGTAGCGGCACACCCGGCGTCGGCGCCGCTCGCGCCGTTCGTCGTCGGTTTCTTCGGGTGAGTCGTTCCAGTGGTCGACGCGGATGGCGTTGAGGCCGCTGACGCTCTCGTGAAGGCGCGAGAGGCTGTCGTGCAGCTGCACCGGAATCAGAATCACGCGTCCGCCTTCGGGGGCCTCGGGTCCGCGGGAGGCGCGGTGGCGCGCCGCCTGGTCGTAGAGCCAGTCGCGCCAGTCGCGGTCGATCACCATGTGCTCGTCCACCAGGGCGACCACGACGTTGATCTCGGCCGCGTCGTAGGCGATGGGCTGGATCGGCTCGAGGTCCTTGAGCGAGTCGGAGAGCGGCCTCGCTGGGCTCGGGATCGCCGGCGTCTCGCGCCAGCCCGCGCCGCGGTAGTAGACCGGAATGCCGGCCCCCGAGCGGCGCACGCTCTGGCTCGGTGCGCGGAACCAATCGTAGATGCCCTTGGCCATCGCCGAGCCGTCGGCGCAGCTCGGGTGCCAGGCCACGTAGAGGGTCAGGGGGCCGCGCAGGGGCGCCCGTCGGGTCTCGAGCATGCGTCAATCTAGCATTTCGGCCGCGGCGCTGGCGCCGCGGGTCGGCGTCGAGTAGCCTTCCTGGCCCATGGCGCCTGCTATCGATTTCGAAACAGCTCTGAACGACGAACAATACGACGCCGTCACCCACGAAGGCGGCCCGCAGCTGCTGATCGCGGGGGCGGGCTCGGGCAAGACGCGGGCGATCACCTACCGCGTGGCCTGGCTGGTTCAGGAGCAGGGCGTCGACCCGTCTTTGATCACCGCGGTGACCTTCACCAACAAGGCGGCGGCGGAGATGCGCGAGCGCATCGAGGAGCTTTTGGGCCTCTATCCTCTGCCGGCTTTTGTGGGCACCTTCCACCGCTTCTCCCTGCGCCTTCTGCGCATGTACGGCCAGCGGGTCAGCCTGCCGCGGGACTTCTCGATCCTCGATTCCAGCGACCAGATGACCCTGGTGAAGCGCGCCATGAAGGCTGCTGGGGTGCCCGAGGAGTCCTTTCGGCCGCGGGCGGTTTTGAGCGCGATCAGCGCGGCGAAGAATCAGCTGATGGGCCCGGCGCGCTACGGCCGCGAGGCCGACGATTTTTTTACCCGCAAGGTGGCTGCCGCCTATCAGCACTATCAGTCGCAGCTGCGCGACGCGGGGGGCGTCGACTTCGACGACATGATCCGTCTCTCGGTGCAGCTGCTGCGCACCCAGCCGACGATTCTGAAGCGCGTGCGTCAGCGCGTTCGCTTTTTGCTGGTCGACGAGTTTCAGGACACCAATCATGCCCAGATGGCGCTGATCCACGAGCTGGTGGGCAACGATGGCCAGATCACCGCGGTAGGCGATGAGGACCAGGGCATCTACCGCTGGCGCGGCGCCGAGCTGAGCAACATCCTCGGCTTCGAAAAGACCTTTGAGCGCGCCACGGTGCGCAAGCTGGAGCAAAACTACCGCTCCACCCAAACGATCCTCGATGCCTCGGGGGCGGTGGTCGCGAATAACGAGCAGCGGCGCGGCAAGGAACTGTGGACGGAGTCGGGGGAGGGCGAGAAGCTGATCGTGTACCGCGCCCGTGACGAGCAGGACGAGGCGCGCTGGATCGCCAACACCCTGAGCGGCCTCGAGTCCGACTATGGCGGCTTCGGAAATCTGGCGGTGCTGGTGCGCACCAACGCCCAAACCCGAGCCCTCGAGGACGCCTTTCTGCGCCAGGGCGTGCCGTATAACCTGATCGCCGGCGTGCGCTTCTACGAGCGCGCCGAGATCAAAGACCTGATCGCCTATCTGCGCCTGCTGCGCAACCCGGAAGACCCCCTCTCCTTCGAGAGGGTGCTCAACCGTCCGGCCCGCGGCATCGGCAAGCAGAGCCAGGAGAAGTTCCGCGCTCTGGCCGAGTCGCTCCAGAAGTCGCCGTGGCGGGTGCTGGACGAGAAGCTGCCGCTCGATTCGCTACCCAATCGCGGCCGCAAAGCCATCCAGCGCTTCTACGACCTGATCGTCGAGCTGCAGCGCCTGGCCGATGGCCTCCCTCTGCCCGCGGTGCTGCGCCATATTCTCGACGCCACGGGCTACCTCGATCAATACGATCGCAACAGCTCCGAAGACATCGCGCGCATCGAGAATATCGAGGAGCTCTTGTCCTCGGCCGAGGAGTTCACGGAGAAAAACGCCTACGGCGCCGAGACCGACGATCTTCTGGCCGCGTTCCTCGATCACGTGGCCCTGGTCAGCGATACCGACGGCCTGGGAGCCGCAGGGGTGGCGCTCATGACCATGCATAGCGCCAAGGGGCTCGAGTTCAAGGGCGTGGTGGTGGCGGGTCTCGAGGAGGGTCTTCTGCCTCATTACAACTCGAAGTCGAGCGTCGAGGACCTCGAGGAGGAGCGCCGCCTGCTCTACGTGGGCATGACCCGCGCCGAAGAGAGGCTGGTGATCACGACCTGCAAACGCCGACGCATCGCCGGTTCGTACCAGGATCAGGAGGAGTCACGCTTTCTCTCCGAGATCCCGGGGGAGCACGTGGTCGCCGAGCACAGCTCGGAGCTCTTCGCGGCGCCGGGCGGTTCGCGCGGACATGGATACGGCGGCGGCTCCAGCGGCTACGGCGGTTCGCGAAGCTACGGCAGCTTCGGCACCTCGCGGAACGACGCCGGCTCGGACGGCGAGCCCCGCGGCTTCGAATTTCAGACCTTCGGCAGCTCCAGCTCCCGCAAGAAGAGCGAGGGCAGCACCCAGACCGAGGATATTTACAGCTTCTTCGGCAAGAAGGCCCCCGCCGAAGGCGCCTCGAGCCCGGCCGAATCCGAGGGCGAAAGCCCAGCCGCGGCGGTTTCTCCACCCGGGCCGCAGCGCCTGCCGTTTGAGCCCGAAACCCCCCAGGGCGGTCTCTTGAAGCGCGGCTCGCGGGTGAGGCACAAAAAGCTGGGGCTCGGCAAGATCATGCACATTGAGGGTTCCGGGTCCGACGCTCGCCTGATCGTCTACTTCGAGGGGGTAGGCCGGCGGAAGCTGATGGCAAAGTACGCTAATCTCGATGTCCTCTGATCTCCGGAATCGTCCGCTGCCAACGTCCACTTTTCTGAAATCAACGTTCTCAGCCTCCACCCACACAGCCAGCCGCCGGTGAGCCGCGGCACAATCCTGCGCCGTCCACCGGCACGCTCCTCGAGTCTGCGGGCCAGCATTCTCGAGGCCCGAGAGAGGATTCGGGAAGGCCCGAGCCATGCGTGCCAAGAAGACTCCCCCGTCCGAAAGCGTCGCGGATCTAGAGTCCGCCCGGTCGCGCATTGCCGATCTCGAGCAGCGGCTCTCTGAGCTGGAGTCCACCAGTCGGGAGAGCCGGGCGCGGGAGGCCCAATTCCGCGTCCTTTCGGAGCTGGTGGCCGACTGCTGCTGGGTGCGCTGGAAGTCCCGGGACGGCGGCGAGGAGCGAGGCTGGATCAACGACGCCTTCACCGAGCTGACCGGCTATACGCCCGAGGAGTTCGAGACGGTCACGCGTTTGGGACTGGTGCATCCCGATGACCTCGAAAAGGTGCTCGATTTCGTCGACGGCCCGTCCGGCGTGGATGAGCACGAGTTTCGAATCGTGCGCAAGGACGGCCAGGTCCGCTGGCTGCACGAGCGCATTAGGGTGCGCGAGGAGGAAGCCGGTAAAACGGTTTTCGGCGCCACGCGCGACATCACCGAGGAGAAGAAAGCCGCGGAGCTGGTGCTTGACCATCGTCAGCAGCTCGAGCGGCGGGTGGCGGAGCGCACCGCGGAGCTGGTGGTGCTGAATCGCCAGCTTGAGCACGAGGTGGCGGAGCGGCGGCAGATCGCGGCCGAGCTGCGTCGGGCCAAAGACGCCGCGGAGGCCTCGAACCTCGCCAAGAGCCGATTTCTCGCCAATATGACCCACGAGCTTCGGACTCCGCTGCACGGCATCGTGGGCCTCTCGGACCTGCTGCTCGAGATCGAGATTCCCGAGTCCGCGAGGTCCTGGGTCGGCACCCTCCAGAGCTCGGCGCGAGCCCTTCAGCACCTGGTGCAGGAGGTGCTGGATCTCTCGAAGATCGAGGCCGAGCAGCTGGTGCTCGAGCCCGAGGCTTTTGCCCCTCGGGAGCTGCTGGAAGATCTCTGTGAGCTGCTGCGGGAAAAGGCCCTCGGCCGCGGCAACGCGCTCGAGTGCGAGATCGACTCCCGGGTGCCCGGCACCCTGATCGGCGACGCCAACCGACTGCGTCAGGTGCTCCTCAACCTGATCGACAACGCGCTGAAATTCACCGAGGCGGGCACCGTGGAGGCCCGAATCGATCCCGTGGCCGCCCCGTCGCCGAGTGCCGAAGGGCCCAGGCAGCGGCTGCGCTTTGCCGTGAGGGACACGGGTTCCGGTATTTCGGAGCAGGAGCGGGAGCGAATCTTCGATCCCTTTACCCAGGTCGACTCCTCGAGCACCCGAGCCTACGGCGGCACGGGTTTGGGGCTGGCGATCAGCCAACGCCTGGTGGATCTTCTCGGCGGTACTCTCGAGGTCGAGAGCGAACCCGGGCGCGGCAGCGTTTTCTCATTCGTTCTCGAGTGGGACGCCGAGCCCGACGCCGACCTCGCGGACGAAGCTCCCTCGATGCTCGACGGGCGCGGGCGGCGGATTCTGGTGGCGGAGGACAATCCCGTGAATCAGATGGTGGTCGATGAGCAGCTCAAGGCGCTCGGCTTCGAGGTCGACATGGTGTCGGACGGCCAACAGGCGATCGACGCGCTGTCTCGCGGTCGCGGGTACGACGCCTGGCTGCTCGACTGCCATATGCCTGTGATGGACGGCTTCGAGGCCGTTAAGCAGTGGCGCCTTCGAGAGGTCGAGGGCGAGCGTTTGCCGGTGATCGCGATCACCGCCAGCGCGGTGCGCGATGAGCTGGACGCGTGTCTCGAAGCCGGGATGGACGGGCTTTTAACCAAGCCCTTCAGACTTCAGGATCTCGCTTCTACGCTCGAGCGCTGGCTCTCTTGACCGGCGGCTCTTGCGGGGATTGCTCGGTCTCTTTCGAAGGCGGCCCTTCTTGGACCTTCGCCGGCGTTTTGGCCATCGGGCCCCTCCGCCGTGGCGCCCGGGGTCCTGCGCTGCGCCCTCAGAACTCGCGCGTCCATCCGTTTTGACGCTCGGGTTTATGGAGGGGTTGGATTCTTCTCCGCTTCGCATCTCAGCATGCGGGTTGGGGCGTCGTGCTTGAGCTGCTGTTCTTTGGCAGAGTCCGTCTCCAGAGATGTTTTCTCCTCGCTCAAAC
>JBCCLG010000010.1:0-21690 GCA_039027015.1 Acidobacteriota bacterium
ACCGACCATGACGACGAGACTCTCCGCCGCCGCCGCTCTGGCCCTTTTTCTGCCCCTCTTCTCCGCCGCCCAGCCATCGGCCCGGCCGCCGCTTTCGGTGGCGGGTCTGGCCGCGACCTTCGCAGGCGAAGAAGGCCTGGCGCGGGTGACCGTCTTCTTGGGCATCCCGGGCGCCGAGCTGGTTACGCCGGCCGCCCTCGAGCGGCCCGCGCGAAGCGGCGCCGACGGCGCCAAGCCGGATTCCGGACGCCAGCTTCGCGTGGTCGCCGAGGTGCGCCTCGAGGACGCCTCGGGCTCGACGGCCGATCGGTTCGAGGTCGAGGCAGAGGTCGACCTCTCACGCGAAGGCGAGCGCCTGGCGGCCTCCAGCCTCAAAATGTACGGCGATCTGCTCACCGTACCGGGGGCGCACCGCCTGATTCTCGAGGTGCGCTCCGGCGAGCTTCGAGGCAGCCGCGACTTCCCCCTCGACGTGCCCGAAACCCCGGAGGGCGCCTCGCGTCTGCTGCCGCCGATCTTCATCGACGACATCGGCGAGGCCCTGGTCTTCTACGAGGGAACCGGCAGCGAGCCGCCGGCGGACTACCCCTTCCGGGTCGACGACGGTTTTGAGACTTTTGTGCCGGAGATCGTGCCGGAGATCACCCGCGACATGCCGCGCAGCCGGGTTGCGCTGCTCGGCTACCACCTGACGGGTCCGCAGATGCTGGTCGATACCGGCCTGATCGCCGCCGACGGCAGGCTGCTCGGCAAGGAGAGGCTGCAGCTGGTGGGCCGAAGCGACACCGCCCCTGACGGTCTCGACCGCCTCTACTTCGGACTCGACACTCAGGGCCTGGATCCCGGCGACTACCAGCTCAACGTGTCGCTGCACAATTTCTCGAGCGGCAGCACCGAGCAGACCGCCATGCCCTTCACGCAGCTGGATCGCTGAGGGCGGCCCTAGCGGTCGGCCTCGAGAATCCTGCGGCCGGCGCCCAGGGCCTCGGCCAGAAAGTCCCGGGCCCGCGATTCCGCATCCTCGCCGTCCAGCAGCTCAGTGGCGGTGAGCACCGCCGAGTGGAAGCCCTCGCGGTGCCACCTGCCGACGGCGAGGGGCGCCGGGTCGGCGGCTTCCGGAAAGGGCCACGGAGACACGTAGAGGTAGGGCTCGTCATAGCTGCCGTCGCCCGGAGAGAGGCCGACGCCGAGGCTTTGAGGTCTGCCGTCGGCGCTCTCGCCCGCGGGGATCAGGGTGGCGATGTCGAGGTGGTGGGGCCAGGTGAGAATCGGCGAAGCGCCCGCGTTCTCCCGCGTCAGCTCCGCGAGCAGCACCGCCGTGGCGCCGAAGTAAGCCGCCAGCTCGGCCCGCTCCGCCGCCAGCTCGTGGCTGAACGCAGCGCCCCGAGAGGCCAAGGGATGATCCGGCAGCTCGTAGTGCGGATCGAGCTGCGCCCTCTCGGCCTCGAGCTCGTGCTCCACGAGCCGCTCGCGCAGCCAGGCGAGGGCCTCCTCGAGACCCCGGCCCTCGAGTTCCAGCTGGGCGCCGGCGGGGTCGTCCTTACCGCCCAGGGTGAGCACCAGCTCGGCGGGCCGGAGGCCAGCTCGAAGGCCGCCGCTCCCGGGCACCTTGCCGCTCACCCACAGGCCGGGGATATCCAGCCAGGTCAGGGCCGTGTGGCGGTCGTCATCCTGAGCCGGCAGGAGCGGGCGAGCAAAAGCGATCGCGACAAGCTGGGCGGCGTGGTGAATCTCGAGCCGGGCAGGCGCCAGCTGCCGCGGCGAAATCCTTCCGATGTTCTGCCAAGATCCCATGGGTGGCGTCCTCCTTCGTGCCTTCATTCTACGGCCCGCCCTCAAAAGGCGGATAAAGATTGGGGGGTGCTGGCCCCGGCTGTGCCTGCCGGCGAGGGCGGCATCGGTTAGGCTCAAGTTCGATGCTCAAACTGACCCGGGTGAGCAAGTCTATTGGCTCCACGATCGCCGTCGACCGAGTGGATCTCGAGGTCTGCCGCGGCCAGACGGTCGCCTTGATCGGTCCGAGCGGCTGCGGCAAGTCGACCCTTGTTCGGCTGATGATCGGCCTTCTGCGCCCCGACCGCGGCCGAATCGAGGTGGACGGCGAGCAGCTCTCGGCGCGCTCCCTGACCTCTATTCGGGGCCGGATCGGCTACGTGATTCAGTCGGGGGGCCTTTTTCCGCACTTGACGGCGCGCGAGAACGCGGCCCTGCAGGCCCAGCACGCGGGCCTTGAGGCGTCCGCGATCGAGCGTCGCCTCGCCGAGCTGCTGGAGCTGACGCAGCTCGGCGACGGTTTGCTGGAGCGCTACCCGGCCGAGCTTTCGGGAGGACAGCGGCAGCGCTTCAGCCTGGTGCGCGCCCTGATGCTCGAGCCCGAAATCCTGCTGCTCGACGAGCCCCTGGGCGCCCTCGACCCGATGATTCGAGCGGATCTGCAGGAGGATCTGAAGTCGATCTTCGAGGTTCTGGGAGCGGCGGTGGTGCTGGTGACCCACGATTTAGCGGAGGCCGACTTCTTCACGGATCGTCTGCTGCTGATGGACGGCGGCCGCCTGATTCAGGAAGGCAGTTTCCGCGAGCTGCGGGGTCAGCCTGCCAGCGAGCTGGTTCAGCGCTTCGTGAGCGCTCACCGCAGCCCTGGAGCCACCGCATGAGGCGAAGCCGCGCGGCCCGCCGGGCTTCGATTCTGGCCCTCGCCCTCGCCTTCGCGGCCTGCGCCGCGTCCGGCTCGGGGAGTGAGGAGAGCGAGATCGCCGTCGGATCGAAGAAGTTCACCGAATCGGTGATCCTCGGGGAAATGCTCGCCCAGCTCGCCCGCGCGAGTGAGGGCGTTGCCGCCGTCGAGCACCGCCGGGAGCTGGGAGGCACTCGGGTTTTATGGAACGCTCTTCTGCGGGGGGATCTCGACGCCTACGTGGAGTACACCGGCACCCTGGAGCAGGAGATCTTCGCGGGTCGTCTGGAGGACGCCGCCTCCCTCGAGGACGCGCTGGACGAGCTGGGCCTCAAGGCGAGCGCCCCCCTCGGCTTCAACAACACCTACGCCCTCGGCATGCGCCGCGCCGCGGCCGAGAGCCTGGGCCTCTCCAAGATTTCGGACCTGCGCACGCGCCCCGACCTCGCCCTCGGCTTCACCAATGAATTTCTCGACCGCGGCGACGGCTGGCCGGGTCTGCGCCGGCGCTATGCCCTGCCCCAGCAGGCCCGCGGGCTCGACCACGACCTGGCCTATCGCGGGCTCGAGGCCGGCGATATCGACGTCATCGACTGCTACTCCACCGACGCCGAGATCGCCTACTACGACCTCGCGATCCTGAGCGACGATCTGTCGTACTTCCCGGCGTACCGCGCGGTGGTCCTCTACCGCCAGGATCTTCCGCCCGCGGTGCGCGAGGCGCTGCTGCGTCTTGAGGGGGCGCTGGTCGAAGACGAGATGGTGCGCCTCAACGCCGCGGTCAAGATCGATCGTCGCCCGGAGTCCGAGGTCGCCGCCGAATTCCTGAGGCGCGCTCTGGGTCTCGAGATCGCCTCTGCCGGAAGCGGAGGGACCTCGGGGGAGCGGGGGCGGCTCGGCCGCCTGCTGCGCCACAGCCGCGAGCATCTGGCGCTGGTGGGCGCCTCGCTGGGCCTGGCGATCTTGGTCTCCGTGCCCCTCGGCATCGCGGCGGCGCGCCGCCGGCGTCTAGGCCAGCTGATTCTCGGCGCGGTCGGGGTGCTGCAGACCGTCCCGTCGCTGGCCATGCTGGTTTTCATGATCCCGCTCCTCGGGATCGGCGCGCCGCCGGCCCTGGCCGCGCTCTTTCTCTACAGCCTGCTGCCGATCGTGCGCAACACCCACGCCGGCCTGGTCGGCATCGCCCCCGAGCTGCGGGAGTCCGCCGAGGTCTTGGGGCTCTCCGGCCGGGCCCGGCTGTGGCGCATCGAGCTGCCGCTCGCCTCGCGCTCGATCCTGGCCGGCGTCAAAACCTCGGCGGTGATCAATATCGGCACCGCGACTCTCGGGGCGCTGATAGGCGCCGGCGGCTACGGCCAGCCGATCCTCACGGGCATCCGCCTCGACGACGTCTCCCTGATCCTCGAGGGAGCGGTGCCGGCCGCTGGCCTGGCCCTTCTCGCCCAGGGACTTTTCGAGCTGGCCGAGCGCCGGCTGGTGCCGAAGGGCCTGCGTCTTGAAACAGAATCCGCGTCCTCCAAGCTTCGAGAATCGATCGACTTTCGGGAGAGAAAACAATGAAGACTGCCGCCCAGGTGGCGACCGATCGCCAGGCCATGCTCCGGGAAATTCAGGCCGGCTTGAGAGAGGCCGCCAAAACCCTGCCCAGCAAATATTTCTATGACGAGCGAGGCTCTGATCTCTTCGAGCAGATCTGTGAGCTGGAGGCCTATTACCCGACGCGGACCGAGATCGGGATCCTCGAGAAGTACGGGTCTGAGATGGCGCGCGCCGCGGGTCCGGGAGTGCAGGTGGTGGAATACGGTTCGGGCGCCAGCGTCAAGACCCGGATGCTTCTCGCCGCCCTCGACGAACCGGTCTCGTGCGTTCTGATCGACATCTCCCGGGAGCACGTTCTGGCCTCGGCCCGGCGGCTCCAGGGCCTCTTCCCGTCAATTCACGTGGAGCCCTACGAGGGCGACTACACCCAGGCCCTCGACGTGCCGGCGTCGCCTCGCCCGGCTTCCCGGCGGGTGGTCTTCTTTCCCGGATCGACGATCGGAAATTTCGACCGCGCTCCGGCGCGTGACTTTCTCTCGCGCATGGCCCGGGTGGCGGGGCCCGGCGGCGGGCTCCTGATCGGCGTCGACCTGATCAAGGACGCTGCGGTTCTAGAGCGCGCCTACGACGACCCCGAAGGCGTGACCGCGGCCTTCAACCTCAACCTGCTGCGCCATCTCAACCGCGAGCTCGGCTCTGATTTCGACCTCGAGGCCTTTCGGCATCGGGCCGTTTGGAACGCCGCGGACCGGCGGATCGAGATGTATCTCGAGAGCCTGCGCGATCAGGCGGTGCGGGTCGGCGAGGAGCGCTTCGAGATCGCCGCGGGGGAGCGTCTCTGCACCGAGCACTCGAATAAATTCGACCTCGAGGAGTTCGCCGAGCTGGCGAAGGACGCCGGCTGGCGGGTGCGGCGCACCTGGACCGACGCGCGCCGGTGGTTCAGCGTGCAGTACCTCGAAACCAGCTCCTAGGAATCCGCCCCGAGAGACCGCCGTCGCGCGGGCCCGAAACCGCGCTCCTGGACACCCCGGAGCCCCTGAGCGATACTCGCCGGCCCATGATGCGCACCCTCGGCTGGCTCGGCTATCAGGCGGCTTGCACGGCCGCCCTGGGCGCGTCGGCGCCGTTTTTCGCGGCCCGGCGCGGCTGGGCGCACTACCGGCCGACCCTGCGCGGCCGTCGCGCGCTCGGCCTCGGCCGGGGCGACGGACGTCCGCGTCTGTGGGTGCACGCGGTGTCGGTGGGCGAGGTCGGCGTGGCGGCGACTCTGATCCGCCGTCTGCCGGAGTCTCTGCCCCTGGTGGTCACCACCGTGACCCCCACCGGCCAGGCCGAGGCGCGCCGTCTGCTCGGCAAGCGGGCCGAAATCGCCTATTTACCCTTCGACCTAGGCCCGCCGGTGGCGCGCTTTCTCGAGCGCTTCAACCCGCGGGGCCTGATCCTGGTGGAGGGCGACTATTGGCCCCTCGTTCTTTCGCGCATGGCGCCCCGCGGGCCGATCGCCGTGGTCAACGGCCGGCTCAGCGACCGGGCCCTTTCCCGCCAGCGTCCTCTGGGCTCGGTAAACGGTCTTTTCTACAGCTCCGTTTCGGCCTTCGGCGTGCAGACCGCGGCCGACCGCGAGCGCCTGATGGCCCTCGGCGTCGACCCTTCGAAGCTGCGGGTTACCGGCAACCTCAAGTACGACGCCCCCGAGCCGCCGCGCCGCGAGGATTTAGAGGCGCTGATCACCCGGGTCGCCGCTGGCCGGCCGATCCTGCTCGCCGGCTCCACCATGGAAGGGGAAGAGCGGGCCGTGCTGCAGGCCGCCGACGAGGTAGGCGGCGGCGACCGGGCCCTGGTGGTGATCGCGCCGCGCCACCCCGAGCGCTGGCCGGCGGTGGCGGAGCTGCTGGAGCAGAGCCCACGCGGCTTCGCCCGGCGCAGCGAGCTGGACGAGGGCGAGCCCGGGGGCCGCGTCGATCTGGTTCTCCTCGACAGCCTGGGCGAGCTGGCGGGGCTCTACCGGCTGGCGACCGCGGCCTTCATCGGCGGCACCCTGGTCGAAACCGGCGGCCACAATCCCCTCGAGCCCGCGCGCTTCGCGGTGCCGACGGCGGTCGGGCCCTCGATGAGCAACTTCAGGCTGATCGCCGAGCGCTTCGACGATGGCGGCGGCTGGGCCAGAGTCGCCAGCGGCGCCGACCTTGGAGCCGTCTGGAACCGCTGGCTGCGCGATGGGCAGGCGGCGCGCGAGGTTGGCGAGCGCGGCCGAGAGATCGTGGAATCGAATCGAGGCGCGACCGCGCGCACCCTGGAGCTGCTCGAGCCGCTGCTCGCCCGTCCGGAATGGGCCGGCGAAAGCGCGGGGCGGAAGATTCAGTAACGCCCTCGCCCACACAGGTATGAACGAGAACCCTTCGCTTGCCTCGCCGCCGGTGCCCCGCTCGCCCTGGCAGCGCCTCTACACCGCCGGGCACCGCGCCCGCTCGCGCTACTACCGAAGCCGCGCGCGGCGGCTTCCTCGGCCGGTGGTCAGCATCGGCAATCTCAGCTGGGGCGGCAGCGGCAAGACGCCGATGACCGCCGCGGTGGCGAGTCACCTGCGGGATCGCGGCCTCGGCGTGGCGATCCTGTCGCGCGGCTATGGATCGAGCGGCGAGGGGGTGCGCATCGTGAGTCGAGGCGAGGGCCCCCTGCTCGGCCCGCGCCTGGCGGGCGATGAGCCGGTGCTGCTCGCCGGCCTGCTGCCCGGGGTGTCGGTGATCGTCTCTCCGGACCGTCACCTCGGCGGACGACATGCCCTAGAGCGCCTGGACGCGCCGCCGGACGTCTTTCTTTTAGACGACGGCTTCTCGCATCTGCAGCTGGCCCGCGACCTCGACGTGCTGCTCTTTCCGGCGGCGGACCCCTTCGCCGGGGGGCGCCTGCCGCCCTCGGGGCGTCTGCGCGAGCCGCTGGCCGCCTCGAGTCGAGCCCACGCGGCGGTGCTCACCGGCTGCGAGGACGCGGGCGCCGAGAAGGCCGGCGCGGCCCTCGCCCGCTCCTTGAGGCCCCACGGCTTCAGCGGCCACGGTTTTTCCTCCGGGGTCGAGCAGCAGGACGCGCGCCCGGTGGTCAAGGAGCTCCATCTCGAGAGCGGCGCACGGGTGATCGCCGTCGCCGGCATCGCCAGACCCGAACGGGTTTTTGCCAACGTGCGTTCCCAAGGCTTCGAGATCGCCCGCGAGCTGACGTTCAAGGATCATCACGACTACGACCCCGAGAGTCTCGAGAAGATTCGCGATGCGTTTCGCGAGAGCGGCGCGGAGTGGGTGATGACCAGCGCCAAGGACTGCGTCAAGCTCCAGGGGCGCCTCGAGCTGCCCTTGGCCCAGCTGCCGATCCTCGCGCGGCCGGAGGCGGACTTTTTCGCCTGGCTCGATCGCAGCCTCGAAGAACTTCAGGCGACCGGAGTTTCATGACGCAAGGCGGCGCGGACGCGCGGCGGGCATCCGAGCGGGCCGGCCTGCTCTACGCCACGGCGGGCTTTTTGGTTTGGGGCGTCTCGCCGGCGTTCTGGAAGCTGCTGCCCGGCGTTCCGGCGCTTCAGCTCTTAGCTCACAGAATCGTGTGGTGCACGCTCCTGATGGTGGCGCTTCTGGCGTGGCGGCGAGATCGGGGCCTCGCCGCTGCGATTCGCGATCCCAGAACCCTGGCGACCTTGATCGCGTCGACTCTTCTCATCGGCACCAACTGGTACGGCTACATCTACGCTGTGGTCAACGAGAAGATCCTCCAGGCCAGCCTCGGTTATTTCATCAACCCGCTGATCAACGTCCTGCTCGGCGTCCTCTTCCTCCGGGAAGAGCTGCGCGCGCGCCAGCGGCTGGCGGTCGGCATCGCGGCCGTGGGCGTCGCCATCCTCACCTGGAGGCTCGGCGAGCTGCCCTGGCTCTCGCTCTTCCTGGCGATCTCCTTCGGGCTCTACGGGCTGGTGCGAAAGACCGTCAACGCTTCGCCGGAGCAGGGCCTGGCGCTCGAGACTCTGCTGCTGGCGCCCTTAAGCTTCTTCTTCCTCATGCGCTGGCAGGCGGAGGGGGTAGGGGCGTGGGGTGAGGGTAGCTGGAGCACCGATCTTCTGCTGATCGCGACCGGCGCGATTACCGCGCTGCCCCTGCTTCTTTTCACCCACGGGGCTCGCAGGCTGCCGCTTTCGACGATCGGGCTTCTGCAGTACATCGCGCCGACCTGCCAGTTTCTGCTGGCCGTTGTGGCCTACCGGGAGCCCTTTGACCGGGTTCAGCTGCTGGCTTTCCTGTTTATTTGGACCGCCTTGGCGATCTTCACGCTCGACCTTCGCCGGGCCTCTTCTGCCGGATCAGCTCGCTGAGAGGGCGGCCTTTTCAGGAGGGACGGTTCTGGACCGCCCCTTCCGCTGCGTCAGCCACCCGGTAACCTCCTCTGAGTCCCCTCAGAAATCGCTCGGCCAACCGGCTGGATGCTGAGTTTCCCGAGGAATCCCTCCGCAGCACCCACCCGAAGCGAAGCTCTGATGGGTGCTGAGGGGATGCGCGAGATCCTCAAAAGTTCGAGATCCTTAGCGCCCGGTGCGGCCCGGGGTCCACGGCACGTTTTGGGCCTCGAGCTTTTTCCGCACGGCGGGCAGCTCGGTCTCGATGAGAGCCTCGAGCTCGGGCCGCATGGCGTCGAACTGCTTTTCGGCGATCTCGAGATTCTCCACGTGGTGCTTCGTGGGCCCGTAGGTCGAGAAGCGGTTGGCGAAGAGCACGTTGCCTAGCCGGCCCGTGAGGCTCGGCGCCGTGGGGATTCCCATGCCGCCGCGCATGCGGTCACCGTTGAGGGCGAGGTTGAGGTCGTAGGCCTTCTTTTCGAGGGCGATAACTTCGTCCCGGAGGGCCGCGGACGCGGTCGATCGGCCGAGAACCTGACGAATGGCCTCGAGCTCTTCGCGGGCGGCGTCGAGCGCCGCGGAGTAGCCGTCGACGGTGCCCTGGAGCAGGTCTGCCCGGCGCAGCACGCGGAAGGATTCATCGGGATTCGCGCGCGGCATCACGGTGTCGCCGAGGGGCGCTACGCGGAAGGTCTGCTTCTGGCCGAGGGAGGTGGTGACGCCGTCCACCCGGCGAGAAAGCTCCACGGAGTACTCGCCGGGGGGCGCCAGGATGCCGCCCCCCGCGCCGAAGAAGCCCTGGGACGCCCTGGGGCTCCAGGCCGCGGTCGACGGGTAGCGCAGGTCCCAGGCCACGCGGTGGAAGCCGGCGGTGGCGGGACCCTCGACGTGTCGCACGATCTCGCCCCGGGCGTCGCGCACTGTGAGCACGATCGCCGGGTCGTCCTCCTTGACCTCCTCGTGCAGCGCGGCCCAGCCCGGGTAGGGCGTGTCGCCGCCTTCCTTGGCGATCTCCTTCTCCTTCTCCTGACGCTCGGCACGCCGAGTCTTCGAGGTCTCCGCCAGGTAGTAGGTGATCACGGCGCCAAACGGCGGGTTGGGCGCCGTGAAGAAATCAGAGCCCTGGCTAGCTTTCTCGCCGCCGCCCAGGGGACGCTGCGGGATGTACCACCAGGCGTCTTTCACCGGGAAGAGCGTCTCGCCGCTGGCCAGCATCTCTTCGCTGACCTGGCGCAGGGGGGAGTAGTCGTCGAGAACGAAGAAGCCGCGCCCGAAGGTGGCTCCCACCAGGTCGCTCTCGCGCTGCTGGATGGCCAGATCGCGGAACGGAATCTGCGGCACGCCGCCCTTGAGCTCGATCCAGCGATCGCCGCCAGTGACGCTGAAGAAGACGCCAAACTCGGTGCCCGCAAAGAGCAGCTCAGGCTTCTCGTGATCCTGCACCAGGCGCCACACCAGATGACGGTCGGGCAGGCCGCCGTCCTCGGGATCCCCCGCGATCGAGACCCACGAGCGGCCGCGGTCGGTGGATTTGAGCAGATAGGGCCGGAAGTCGCCCGACTTGTGGTGATCGAGGGCTACGTAGACGGTGTCCGCGTCGTGCAGGTCGGCCTTGATGTCGTTGATGAAGGCCTCCTCGGGCACCTTCGGCAGGTCCGCCGCGCGCCGCCAGGTGGCGCCGCCGTCCTCGGTCACCTGGATCAGGCCGTCGTCGGTTCCGGCGTAGATGAGGCCCTCGACCCGGGGCGACTCGCTGAGCGAGGTCACGTTGCCGTAATTCGACATGGCGAAGAGGTCCCAGGCGGCGTCGATCGACCAGACCCGGCCCATGATCGGCAGCGTCAGCCGGTCGAGCCCGCGGGAGAGATCCTGCGAGATCGGTCGCCAGCTATCGCCGCGATCGTCGCTGCGCCACACTCGCTGGCTGGCGAAGAAGAGGCGGGCGGGGTCGTGGGGGCTGACCAGGATGGGCGAGTCCCAATTCCAGCGCTCGGCCTCCTCGCCGGGGCCCGGCTGCGGCTGGATGTACACGATCTCGCCGCTCGAGCGGTCGTAGCGCACCAGGTTGCCCTGCTGCCACTGGGAGTAGACGATGTCGGGATTCGACGGGTCGGTGGCCGGCTGGTGGCCGTCGCCGAAGAGGGTGATGAACCAGTCGCTGTTGCGGATGCCGTGCACGTTCAGGGTGCGCGTCGGACCGCCCTGGGTGTTGTTGTCCTGGGTGCCGCCATAGACGTTGTAAATCGGCGTGTCGTTGTCCAGGGCCAGCTTGTAGAACTGGGTGACCGGCAGATTGGTGACGAACTTCCAGTTGCGGCCGAGGTTCCAGGTCTCGTAAAGGCCGCCGTCGGTGCCGACCAGCAGGTAGTCGGGGTCGTTCGGGTCGAAGGCCAGGGCGTGGTTGTCCACGTGCTTGTCGGTCTCACCCACCGGGCGGAAGTTCGCGCCGCCGTCCTCGGTGACGTGCATGACCGAGTCCATCTGGTAGACCCGGTCAAAGTGGTGCGGGCTGGCGAAGATCTCCTGGTAGTAGTGGGGGCCCGTGGCGCCCGAAACGTAGTCGTTCTTCTTCTCCCAGCTGGCGCCGCCGTCGTCCGAGCGCCAAAAACCGCCCTCGCGCCGGCCCAGCTCGATGGTGGCGTAGACCACGTCGGGATTCTGCGGCGAGAGGGCGAGGCCGATCTTGCCTTTATCGCCCGCCGGCAGGCCCTGGGTCAGCTCGACCCAGGTGGCGCCGCCGTCGGTGGATTTGTGAATGCCGCTCTCGGGGCCGCCGCCCATCAGCGCCGCCACGGTGCGCTGGCGCTGGTAGGTCGAGGCGTAGAGCACGTCGGGGTCGCGCGGATCCATGCGCACCTCGTTGACGCCGGTGTACTCGCCGCCGCCGAGGATCTTGCTCCAATTCTCTCCGCCGTCGGTTGACTTATAGAGGCCCCGCTGGCCCCCCGCGGCCCATAGATTGCCGTGGGCGGCCACGTAGATCACTTTGGAGTCTCTGGGGTCGACGAGGATCGTGCCGATGGTGACGGAGTCTTCCAGGCCCATGTGGGTCCAGCTCTCGCCGCCGTCGAGGCTGCGGTACACGCCGTCGCCGTAGCCGACGTGGCGTCCGGAGACGTTCTCGCCGGTGCCTACCCACACGACGTCGGGGGCGTTGGGGTCGAGGGTCAGGCAGCCTACGGAGTAGGAGCTCTCGTTGTCGAAGATCGGCTTCCAGGTGGTGCCCGAAGTGTGGGTCTTGAAGATGCCGCCGGAGCCGACCGCGACGTACCAGGTGCTCTGATCCCGCGGGTCGATGGCGATGTCGGAGATGCGGCCGGACATGAGCGCCGGGCCGATCGAGCGCAGCTCGAGTCCCGAGAAGGTGGCGGCATTCATCTTGGACTCTGAATCCTCCTCAGACTTCTCGGCCTGGGAGGCGGCGGGAAAAATAAGGAAGAGGGCCAGCAGATAAGGCAAGAGAATGGGGGAGCGCGAGCGCATCGTCGGTCCTTTCCGGCAAGGCTCCCGCAGCGGAGCGAATGGGGAGCCGGTCGACTGGATGGATGGTTGGATCCGAGTGGTAAAAGCGTCCGTGATGCTAGCAGGCAGGATGGCCCCCGAGATCGAATACGCTTGGTAAATGAGCCCTGCGCCCCCGCTTTCCGCGCTGCCGATCGACGAGGTTCTGCCCGAGGCCATCGCGGCCCTGCGCGAGAAGCCCAATCTCGTGCTGCGCGCGGCGACCGGTGCGGGTAAAACCACCCGCGTGCCGCCGGCCCTGCTCGCCGCCGGCCTCGGTCCGGTGGTGATGCTCGAGCCGCGGCGGGTGGCCACCCGCGCGGCGGCGCGGCGCATGGCGGAGGAGAACGGCTGGCGGCTCGGTGAGGAGGTCGGCTATCAGGTGCGCTTCGAGCGCCGGGCCCGCGCCTCGACCCGCCTGCTGGTGGTCACCGAGGGAATTCTGGTACACCGGCTGCAGAAGGATCCCTTTCTCGAGGGCATCGGCGCTCTCGTCTTCGATGAGTTCCACGAGCGCCACCTGGCGTCTGACCTCTCCCTGGCCATGGCGCGCAAGGTGCAGCGGGAGGCGAGGCCGGATCTTCGTCTGGTGGTCATGTCGGCGACGCTCGACGCCGAGCCGCTGGTGGAGTTCCTGGGCGGTGAGGGCTCGTGCGCTTCGGTCCAGAGCGCGGGTCGGCTCTTTCCCGTGGAGATCGACTACCAGCCGCGCCCCGACGCTCGCGGCCTGCCGACCCTGGTGCGCGAGTCGGTCATCCGGGAGCTGGACCGCTCGCCCGGCGATCTGCTGGTTTTTCTGCCCGGGGTTGGGGAGATCCGCAAATGCGAGGAGTTCCTGGAGCCGGTCGCCGCAGCGCGCCGCCTGCAGGTGGTGCCGCTCTTTGGTGATCTGGCGCCCGAGAAGCAGGATTCGGCTCTGCGCGCCGGCGCCCGGCGGCGGGTGGTTCTGGCCACCAACGTCGCGGAAACCTCGGTGACCGTCGAGGGCGTGAGCGCGGTGATCGACAGCGGCCAGGCTCGGGTCCTGCGCTTTGACCCCGGCCTCGGGCTCGACCGCCTGGAGCTGACCCAAATCAGCCGCGCCTCCGCCGACCAGCGCGCCGGCCGGGCCGGCCGCGAGAGGCCCGGGCGCTGCGTGCGGCTGTGGACGGAGCTCGATCACCGGGGTCTGAGGGACCGGGAAACGCCGGAAATCCAGCGGGTCGACCTGGTGCAGACCGCCCTCGAGCTGCTGGTGTGGGGCGAGAGCGACCTCGAGGCTTTTCCGTGGTTTGAGGCGCCGGATTCGAGGTCTCTGGGCCGGGCCCTCGAGGTTCTGAGGGCCCTCGGAGCGATCGGTGGCCGCTGTGAGCCAACCGCCCTCGGCAGGCTGCTGGCCCTGGTGCCCGCTCACCCGCGACTCGGGCGGCTGCTGATCGCCGGACATGGCGCGGGCCACCTGGAGGGCGCGGCGATCGCCGCGGCGCTGCTCTCAGAGCGCGACATCGTCTTCCGGCCGGTGGGCCATCGGCCGGTCTCGGCGATGATCAGCGCCAGCTCAGACGTGGTCGATCGAGTCGAGGCGGTGCAGGAGATCGAGCGCACGGGCTACGCCGAAACGGCCCTCGGCCCGGCGTCGGCCGGCCGGGCTCGCCACGTCGCCCGGGTGGCCCGTCAGCTGGCGCACCTGGCGCGATCGCGTCTGGGGGACGGCCCGGAGCCCGAGGCGGAAGAGGATCAGGACGCCGCGATCCGCAGGGCTCTTCTCACGGCTTTTCCCGATCGCGTCGCCCGGCGCCGCCAGGCGGGGGGCAGGCGGGCGGTTTTGGTGGGCGGGCGCGGCGTCAAGCTCTCTCCCATGAGCGCCGTTCACGAAGCCGAGCTCTTTCTGGCGATCGAGATCGACGCCGGCCGGGGCGCCGATGGTTTGGTGCGCCAGGCGTCGGCCGTGGAGGCGTCGTGGCTCGAGGGCATAGAGGAGAGCCTAGACGCCGAGTTCGACGCCGAGAGTCTGCGCGTTGTGGGCCGCCGGCGCGTGCGCTACCGCGATCTGGTGCTCGAGGAAAAAGACGCCGATCCGGGCTGTGAAGCGGCGTCGCGACTGCTGATCGAGGCGGCCTCGGAGCGCCTCGAGTCGGCGCTGGCGCTCGACCGCCCGGCGATCGCCGGTCTTTTAGCCCGCCTCGCCTTCCTCAGGCGGTGGATGCCCGAGCTCGGGCTGCCGGATCTGGCCGATGAGGACTTCTGGCGAGGCGTGCTGCCGTCCCTCGCCGCCGGTCGCCGATCGTTCGAGCAGCTGCGCGCGGCGCCGGTCCTCGACTTCGTCCGCGGATCCCTCGAGTACCCCCAGCTCGAGGCCCTGGAACGCCACGCCCCGGAGCGCCTGGAGGTGCCCTCAGGGAGCCGGATCGCGCTGGACTACGGCGCCGGTTCTGGCGTTGGCGAACCTCCCGTGCTGGCGGTGCGCATTCAGGAGCTTTTTGGCCTGGAGGAGACGCCGGCGGTGGCCGGCGGCCGCGTGCCGGTGCTTCTCCACCTGCTGGCGCCCAACAGGAGGCCCCAGCAGGTGACGCGGGATCTCGCCAGCTTCTGGCGCACAACCTACGGCGAGGTGCGCAAAGAGCTGGCGGGCCGCTATCCCAAGCACGCCTGGCCCGAGGATCCGCTGAGCGCCCAGCCCACGCGCGGCGCGCGGCGCCGAGGCTCTCGCAGTTCCGGCGCCTGAGGGGGTCAGTTCCGGCGCCTGAGGGGTCAGGGCCGGCGCGGGGTCTCGACGCGGATCAGCCGTTGGCCTTCAGCTCGCCGAGCACCATCTGAATCTGCTGGTCGGGATCTTCCATCAGAGGGATGCTGCCGGCGCCCTTATGACCGCCGCCGCCGTAGCGCGCCGCCAATTCGCCGACGTTGGTTTGGCACGTGCGGTTGAAAATGCTGTGGCCCAGGGTCAGCATCTGGAACTGCCGCTGGGGCCCCCACTGCAGGCGGATCGAGACGTTGGCGTCGGGGTAGAGGGCGTAGACCAGGAAGCGATTGCCCACCGGCGGGCTGGCGAGCGGCCGGAAGTCGGTGATGATGACGTTCCCGTCCTGCCGGCTGTGCTGGTCGAGGGCCTGGCGGAAGCTCTCGGCCTGCTCGTCGAGAAGCCTGCAGCGCTCCTCCACCTGGGGATGGGCGAGGATCTGTTCGAGAGGCGTTTTGCGGATCAGCATCTCCACGAGGGTGTGGAAATAGTCCTGGAACGAGCCGATGCCGGTGCGCCCGTCGATGGTGAAACCGATCTTGATGAAGCCCTCGGGATGGGTGACGTCCTCGGGGGTCAAATTCGCCGAGTCCAGGCGATCGGTCTCCCAGACGAGCTTGGCCAGGCGCGGCATCTTCTCCGAGCCGCCGTAATACTCGTAGACCAGCCGGGCGGCGGACGGAGCCTGGCCGAATTTGCCCTTGAACACCTGGGGGCGCGCCGTGGGCGTGGCGGTGTGCAGGTGGTGGTCGAACCACATGGCGCACTCGGAGTGGTAGGGCAGGTTGGCGATGATGTCGTCGCCGGTAATCGCCACGCGATTCTCGGTGATGTCCTGCGGATGGATGAGAAGAATCTCATCGACTTTTTCGTGCTGGCAAATGATGACGGCGCAGGTCAGGCCGTCGAGGTCACCTCGGGTCACAAGACGCACGGAAACTCCCTTCGTTGCGCGGATTGGTCGGGCGGATCATACCAGCAGGCCCGCGGGCCGCGTCGCTCCCGCGGCCGCTGATATGCTGCGCACGCCGCCGTTCAGCCGAGACCCCAAGGCCGCGGGCTGTACCCCTCCCGATCGCCCCGATCTCTTTCCCCTTCCCCTGATGAGAGCCACCGGCCCGTGAATCGCCCCATCGGCGCTCGCCTCTTCCGTGACGATCGGCCCCTCGAGCTCGAGTTTGGCGGCCAGCTCGCCCGTCTCGAGGTCGCCTACGAGACGTGGGGCCGCCTCTCGCACCGCCGCGACAACGCGATCCTGATCGTTCCGGCCTTCTCCGGCCACTCCCACGCCGCCTCCCATGACGGGGACCCTTCGCCGGGGTGGTGGGAGGGCATGATCGGCCCCCGGCTCGCATTCGATACGGATCGGTACTTCGTGATCTGCCCCTCGGCGCTCGGCGCTTCGTTCGGCTCGACCGGGCCGCAGAGCCACCGGCCGTCTGAAGAGGAGAGCTCGCCGCGTGCCTACGGGTCGAGCTTTCCCGTGATCAGCATCCGCGACTCGGTCGAGGCGTACGTGCGCCTGCTCGACCATCTGCGGATCGATCGCCTGGCCTGCGCGGCCGGCGGCTCCATGGGCGGCATGGCCACCCTTGAGCTGGGGATTCGCCATCCAGGCCGGGTTGCGAAGGTTCTTTCGGCCTCCGCCACCGACCGCACGCGTCCCTATACGGCGGCGATTCGCCACCTCGGGCGGCGAGCGATTCTGCTCGATCCCGGCTACGGGACGCCGGAAGGGCCCTCCTCGGGCCTGGCTCTGGCTCGCGAGATCGGAACTCTCTTCTACCGCTCGCGCGACGAGTTCAACCAGCGCTTCCGCTGGCAGCCCCTGCGCAAGCCGGAGCTCGGCAAGGTCACGTTCGACGTCCAGTCGTACCTGCGCCACCAGGGAACCAAAATTCTCGGCAGCTACGACGCCGCCGCCTATCTGATCCTGTCGATGGCCATGGACCTCCACGACGTGTGGCGAGACTTTCCCAGCCGCGAAGCCGCGCTCGAGCCGGTGGAGGCAGAATTTTTGATCGCCGGGGTCGATGAAGATCGCCTCATTCCGATCGACGAGCAGGAGTGGCTGCACCACGCGCTGCTGTCGGCGGGCATCCGCAGCTCGTGGCGCCCGATCTCCAGCCATATCGGTCACGACACCTTCTTGGTCGATCTCGACCAGATGACCGGCCTCGTGCACGAGCTGCTCGGCTGAGCCTGGGCCCTCGAGTCTTCGATGAGCGTCGATCGAGATTCCATCGCCTACGCGCAGAATTACTGCGAGGAGAACGTCTGGCAGCTTTCCAGACACCCGCAGCTGCCCGCCGGCGTGCGCTACGCGGTCTTTATCTCGAGCCTCGCGGGACGCTGCGCCATGTGGTCGCAGCGCGCGGCTGAGCAGCCGGGATCGCCGGTGATTTGGGACTACCACGCGGTGCTGATGGTGGAGTCCCAGATTTTCGATCTCGACTGCACGGCGGGCCTACCCCTCAGCCTGCGCCGCTACCTCGAGGTGACGTTCCCGTTCGGTAATGAGGTGGATCCGGAGCTGCGCCCGAGCTTTCGGGTGATCGAGGCGGGTGAGTTCAGGCGCACCTTTGCCTCCGATCGCTCCCACATGCGCGGCGCGGACGGCGGCTGGCTGCACCCGCCGCCCGAGTGGCCGGCGATTCTGGCCCCGGGGCAGACTATGAATCTGCCGTCCTTCATCGACATGCGGCCGGCTGGATTCGGCGAGATTCTGGATCTCGAGCTGCTGTCCTCGCGCTTCGGCGGCTAAGCCAGGCGCGACGAGCTCTCGGCAGGCGCGCTCTGGGCGGGCGTAGCTCCGTTGAGATCGGGCTCGCGGCAGAGCGGCAGGCCGGCGGCGGCAAAGAATCTCGCCGTCGCGGCGGCATCCTCGGGATCGCCGCCGTCGAGACTCGCGGACGGCGGCGGGGCGATGAGGGCGAGTCGAAGCCGGCCGCCGAACCCAGCCTGCGCCCAGCGTCTCGCGACGCGGTGAGCGAGCCTACCCTCGAGGGCGAGGCGGGGTCCGGCCGGTCCGCGGGTGAGCGCCTCGGCGTAGCGCTCGCCTGCGCCCAAAGCCCACCCTAAAAGCCCGCGCGTCCAGAGCGGCAGCTGATCGAGATTCTTCAGAAGGAGTCTGTGGGCCCGCCCGTATTCCGCCGGGTCCGCGGTCAGAACGGTCGGCTTCTCGGCCGCCAACGCCGCCGCAAGGCGCTCGCGGTCCGGCAGGTAGGAAATCGACGCGCCGCGGAGGAAGCAGAGATAGCCGAAGGTGCGCTGGAAGTCTTCGGCCAGCGGCAGGAAAGAGAGCACCCGGTCTTCAGGGCCGATTCCGCCGCGTGCGTTCAGGGCGCGGCCGCACGCCTCGACCCTGGCCACCGCCTCGCCGTGGCTGATCCTCACGCCCTCGAGGTCGGTCGTCTCGCCGGGATAGACCAGAGTCGCGAGATCCTCGGCCTTGGCTCGCTCTCGAAAGCGTTCGAGGGGCACCTCGGCGAGGCGTTCCGCGCCCTCTCCCTGCAGCCGGGTGAGGCTCGGCATACCGGCGGCGGCCCCGCCGGCTGCCGGGGCGGCCGCCCCGTCCATGGCGACGGCGAGGGGCGATGAGGTCAGGCTGCCGGCGAGCTCCGAGAGGAGGTCCCGATGCCTTTTGTCGCCGTAGAAGATCCACCGGGCGCCGCTGTTTCGCAGCGCAAAGCCCACGCGCTCCGCGGACGTTTCGGGGTCCAAGGGAACGGTAGGGGCGGCCAGGAGATGGCAGGCGAAATCCACCCCGTGCCACTCGGGCCTGTTCTCGGCTAGCAGCGCCACCCGGTCTCCCGCACGGAGTCCGCGGGCCTCGAGGGCGACCGCGAGGGAGTGAACCTGGCGGAGAAAGTCGGAAGTCGAGAGGGTCTCGGTGCGCCCCGGCCCGACCGCGCGCAGTAGATCGGCTCTCCCGGCCGCGACTCTGCGCAGCCCCAAGAGGAGGTCCGAGAGGGTCCTGGGGGTCCCGGCAGTCTCTCGGAGGGTGCTCATGCGGTCGGTCCCGGAACGAGGGCGCCTCAGCCGTCGTCTTCAAGCCCCACGTAGTCCCGCGCGACCTCTCGCACCTCGCCGCGCACCCAGCTCTCCACCTCCGACCACCGGCACTCGACCTCGAGGCGCGGCGCCGGCTCTTGGCCGGCCGCGTGGAGGTCCGCTAGCCCCTTGAGCGCCTGCAGCGGGAAGTCGCGAACGTGGCCGAATTTATCCCCCGCGCGCTCGAGCACTTGACGCAGGGGGAGCCTGCGGCTCAGCAGGTAGAGGTCGACAAAGTCCCGCCGATGGCCGCGGGAGATCACCGCGCCGAGCTTCATCAGGGCAAGGTCGAGGGCAGAGGCCACCGCAAAATCGGAGATCCAGTCTTCGGGATCGATCAGCGGATAGGGATAGTAGAAGATCCGCAGTCCGGCCCCGCCAAAGTCGCCCTCTTCCGAGAAGCGCAGAAAGAAATAGCCGTCTCGGGCGGTCTCCACCTGCACCGCCGGGTCGAGCTTGAGCAGGCTCTGCAGCATGTCTCGCCGCTCCGGGCTGGCCAGCCGGCGGTAGCCCATGATGTCGAGATCCCGCACTCGGCGGTGCCCGAGGTAGAGGGCGAGGGCGGCGGAGCCCGCGAGGTACACGTCATCGGACCAGGGCAGGCCGGCGAGCCGGGTGATCAGGCGCCGGCTGCCGACGTCGAGGAAGCCGCCGTGGCGGGCCTCGAGGAGGGAGTCGGAATCGTCCGCGGGGGAGGCGGAATCCGTCGTCAAGGTCCTGTCCCCGCCAGGGGCCAGATTTCGGCGCCGGCGCCCTCGGAAGCGTCGAGCTCGCCCTCGAGAACCAGGCTCCAGAAGCGGCGGCTCCGGGTCGAGAGCGAGCGCCTGGCGCGCCGCTCGAAAACTCCCCTGAAATCCTTCTCCGAGCTGACCCGGGCGAGCCAGCGGAGATCTTCGCCGTCGCCCTGCTCGAGAAGCCGCTCGATCACGAAGGGGCGCGCTTCGGCCGAGGCGAGCCCGGCCAAATCTTCGCCGTCGCCGCAGTCGCCAAACAGCCTTTGGGTGCCTGCGGGAAGGGGCGCCTCGGCGGAGCGGGCGTCGCCGCTCACGAGGTCTTGCGCCTTTTCAGGGTGCGCACGATGGCGGTCGAGCGCTCATCTTCCATATCGGCCTCGAGAATCCGCCCGAAGAGCTCGAGGGAGTTGCGCAGCTTCAGATGGAGCTCGCGGCGCATGGTGCGCAGCTCGGTTGTCTTGGACTCGATTCTGCCGGCCTGCTCGATGGCCTGATTGACCATGTCATCGGCGGCGATCTGCCCTTCGCGGATCAGTACGTCGGCCTCGCGTCGGGCGTGGTCGGTAATGTCCTTGGAGATTTTCTGGGCGTGGAGCAGAGCCTCCTGAAGCTCCTGCTGGCGGTCCATGGCCTCGCCCAGGCGCTCGCTGAGGCTCTGATTTTCCTGCTGCAGACGGGCGATGTCGCCCAGGCGCGCGGCGAGCTCGTCGGCGACAAGCTGCAGAAAGTCGGCGACCTCGTCCGGGTCCAGCCCGCGCATCTTGCGCGGGAAGTCCATCTTTCGAATATCGAGTGGCGTGAGAGACATGGTGCGTCGTCCGGGAGAGGAAGAGCCGCCATAGTAGCATGCAAATATGCTTGATTAAACGGCTTGCGCCTTCGCGCGTCCCCGTTGGGCGGGGCGACAGGCTAGCTCGGCCGAGGTCCGAAGACGTCGGTTCCCACGCGAACGTGGGTCGCCCCTTCCGAGATCGCCACCTCCAGATCGTGACTCATGCCCATGGAGAGGTCGCCTCGGAAATCCTTCCATTCGGGCCAGCGGGCCACCCGGTCGCGCAGCCGCCGCATCGCGCCGAGGGCCGGCCGGGCGTCTTCGGGATCCCGTGCGAAGGGCGGAATCGCCATCAGGCCCACCAGCTTCAGGCCCTCCAGCTCGGCGAGTGGGCGGACGTCCTGATCAAGGCGATCCGGGAGAAACCCGTGCTTGCTCTCCTCGAGACCGACGTTGATCTGCACGAAGACCTCGATGGACCGACCGAGGGCCACGGCTTCGCGATCCAGGAGACGGGCGACCTTCGGGCGATCGAGGCTGTGGACCGCCGAGAAGAGGCCGGCCGCTCTCTTGACCTTGTTCGACTGCAGGGGGCCGATCATGTGCCACTCGAGATCCGGCAGCTCGGAGATCTTGCTTTCGGCTTCCTGGAGCTGATTTTCGCCGAACACCGTCTGGCCGCAGTCGGCCGCCTGCCTGATGCTGCCGAGGGGCTGGCGCTTGCTGACGGCAACCAGCGTCACGTCCTCGGGCCGGCGATTGGCCTGCCGGCAGGCGCGCTCCAGCCGCTCGCGGACGCGGGCCAGGCGCTGGGCCACGGTGAGGAGGGCGCCGGCGCCCGTCACGGCCGGCTGGCTCACGCGTCCTCGGCTTCTTCTTCCCAGTAGAGGATGCGCTTGCAGCTCTCGCACTGGTGCAGCTCGCCGCCCTTGATCTCCACCAGAATCTGAGGCCGTACGTTGTAGCTGCACGGGTCGCAGTGCCACATGACGTTGCCCTTGCCGACGCTGATGCGCAGGGTGCGGGCTACCACGGTGCCGGAGGTGGCAGAATACAGGCGGTCGTAGAGGGCGAGCACGTTGCGCGGGAGGCTCTCGCGCAGCTCGGCGACTTCGTGGTCGAGCTTTTCGGCGAGCTCCCTGACGGAGGGTTTCTTCTCCTCCCATTTTGCGAGCTCCGCGCTGTAGCGCTCGTCGAGGTCGCTGAAGTCGACGTTGAGCTGTTCCAGAGACTCGCTGGCGGTCTCGCTCACTTCGAGAGCCTTCATGGCGATCTCTTCGGCGACCTTGATCTGGTCCTTGACCAGGTCGATCTCCTTGAGCA